>DATDRO010000115.1:0-12705 GCA_035291685.1 Nitrospirota bacterium
TACGGGCATGCGGTGATCGAACTTGAGCCGCAGGAGCCGGGAAAAGGCTTTGAATTCGTGAATAAGACCGTCGGCGGCTCGGTCCCCAAGGAATACGTTATGCCGATACAAAAGGGGATCGTGGAGGCCATGGAGAACGGCGTGATCGCCGGCTATCCCATGGTCGACATCAAGATCACCCTTGTCGACGGTTCGTATCACGACGTGGACTCATCCGAAATGGCATTCAAGATCGCGGGCTCCATGGCCTTTAAAGAAGGCGCGAACAAGGCTTCGCCCGCGCTGCTCGAGCCGATCATGGCGGTCGAGGTCGTGTGCGCCGAGGAGTACATGGGCGATATCATCGGCGACCTCAACTCCCGCCGCGGCCGGGTACAGGGCATGAATGTTAGGGGCGCGGGACGGGTCATCACGGCGCAGGTCCCGCTGTCCGAGATGTTCGGGTATGCCACGGATATTCGATCAAAGACCCAGGGCAGGGCAACGTACACCATGCAGTTTGCGCACTACGAAGAGGTTCCGAAGAACATCGCGGAACAGATCATCGCGAAGGTGAAAGGCGAGACTGTCAAGGCCCGGTAAGGGCAATGCAAAATGCAAAGCGCAAAAGTCAAAATGAAGGAATATAAAACATGGCCAAAGGCCATACTGTAATTTTGCAATTTGCATTTTGAAATTTGACTTTTGACTTCTTCCATTGCACAGGAGGCGGAGAACATGGCAAAGGCAAAATTTGAGAGGACGAAACCCCATGTGAACGTGGGCACGATCGGCCATGTGGACCATGGCAAGACCACGCTCACGGCGGCGATCACGAAGGTCGCGTCGCTTAAGAACATGGCCAGTTTCGTGCCGTTCGACCAGATCGACAAGGCGCCCGAGGAGCGGGAGCGCGGCATCACGATCGCGACGGCGCACGTGGAGTACCAGACGGACAAGCGGCACTATGCCCATGTCGACTGCCCCGGCCATGCCGACTACGTCAAGAACATGATCACGGGCGCGGCGCAGATGGACGGCGCCATCCTCGTGGTATCAGCGGCCGACGGACCCATGCCCCAGACGCGGGAGCACATTCTGCTCGCCCGCCAGGTCGGCGTACCGTACATTGTCGTGTACATGAACAAGGTGGACATGGTGGACGACCCCGAGCTCATCGAGCTCGTCGAGCTTGAGATCCGCGAGCTGTTGTCCAAGTACCAGTTCCCCGGGGACAAGACGCCGATCGTCAAGGGGAGCGCCTTAAAGGCCCTTCAGAGCGACAGCAAGGACGTCAACGCGGCCGAGTACAAGAGCATCAAAGAGCTCATGGACGCCATTGACAGCTACATACCCCAGCCCAAGCGCGACATCGACAAGCCCTATCTCATGCCGATCGAGGATGTGTTCTCCATAGCCGGCCGCGGGACCGTGGTCACGGGCAGGATCGAGCGCGGGATCGTAAAAGTGAGCGATGAGATCGAGATCGTGGGGATCAAGCCCACGCAGAAGACGGTGGTAACGGGCGTCGAGATGTTCCGGAAGCTTCTGGACCAGGGCGAGGCCGGTGACAACGTCGGGGTGCTGCTGCGGGGCGTCAAGAAAGAGGACGTGGAGCGCGGTATGGTACTGGCCAAGCCCGGGAGCATAACGCCGCACACCAAGTTCAAGGCCGAGGCCTATGTTCTGACGAAGGAAGAGGGCGGCCGTCACACGCCGTTCTTCAAGGGGTACCGCCCCCAGTTCTACTTCCGGACCACGGACGTGACCGGCGTGGTGACGCTCGCCGAGGGCGTGGAGATGGTGATGCCCGGGGACAACATGAGCTGCTCGGTGGAGCTCATAACGCCCATAGCCATGAACAAGGAGCTGCGGTTCGCCATCCGCGAGGGCGGCAGGACCGTGGGCGCAGGGGTCATAACAGAAGTCATCGAGTAAAAGGGAAGGAAAAGCACGTGACGCAGAAGATCAGAATACGATTAAAAGGATATGACCACCGGCTTCTGGACCAGTCAGCGGTGGAGATCATCGATACGGCCAGGAGGACCGGCGCGAAAGTGTCCGGCCCTATCCCGCTGCCGACGAGGATCAACCGCTGGACCGTGCTCCGTTCGCCCCATGTGGACAAGAAGTCCCGGGAGCAGTTCGAGATACGGACGCACAAACGGCTGCTTGATATTCTCGATCCCACGCCGCAGACCGTGGACGCGCTCATGAAGCTCGATCTGGCCGCAGGCGTTGATGTAGAGATCAAGTTATAGCAGAAACGTTCACGGGTATCGTTTAGGGGATATGAAATGAGCATCGGCATTATAGGAAAAAAAATCGGTATGAGCCAGGTCTTCAGCGGCGGTGAACTGGTCCCGGTCACGGTGATACAGGCCGGGCCCTGCAAAGTGGTCCAGAAAAAGACCAAAGAGAAAGACGGCTACGAGTCCGTTCAGCTTGCCTTTGAAGAGGAAAGGAAGAAGGGACGCGTGACCAAAGCGGTTGCCGGCCATTTTAAGAAGGCGAATACGGCGGTGCATCGTTTTTTGCGCGAGTTCCGCAGCAGCGGTCTTGAGGCCGGGCAGGAAGTGTCCGTCGACATCTTCAAAAAAGGCGAGCTGGTGGCGGTGAGCGGCGTGAGCAAAGGCAAGGGTTTTGCCGGGGTGATGAAACGGCACAATTTCGCCGGCGGTCCCGGAAGCCACGGCTCCATGTTCAACCGGAGACCGGGTTCGATCGGTGCGAGCGCATGGCCCTCGAGGGTATGGCCGGGGAAAAAACTTCCGGGCCACATGGGCGTTGACACCGTGACCGTCAGGAATTTGCAAGTCGTCGAGGTGCGCAAGGACGAGAACCTGCTGTTTGTTCGCGGCGCAGTTCCCGGCGGCAAGAGCGCTCTCGTGCTCATCTATAAGGCAGAATAGTAATTAAGGTGGAGTTGAAGAATATGCCATCAGTCGCAATGGTTGACATGAACAATAAGAAGCTCAAGGAGATGGAACTCCCGGCCCTGTTCGGCGCGGAGGTAAAGGCGCATCTTCTTCATACGGCGGTCGTGAACCAGCTTGCGAACAAACGAGCGGGCACCGCGTGCACCAAGACCAAGGGGCTCGTGAGCGGCGGCGGCAAGAAGCCGTTCAAGCAGAAGGGCACCGGCAGGGCGCGCGCCGGAAGCTCGCGGTCCCCGCTCTGGAGGCACGGCGGCACCGTATTCGGGCCGCTGCCGAGGGATTATTCGTACACGATCCCCAAGAAGGAAAAGCGCGCCGCGCTCGCCGCGGCCCTCGCGGCCAAGGTCAGTGAGAACCGGCTGATCGTCCTCGACAAGATCATGCTTGCCGAGCCCAAGACGGGCCAGATGTCATCGCTGCTCAAGAATCTCGGGGTGGCCGAGAATGCGCTCGTGCTCCTTGGAGCGGAGAACAAGAATGTGGCCCTTGCATCAAGGAATATGCCGTCCGTGAAGGTCCTCCGGATGGAGAATATCAACGTCTATGACCTGCTGAAATACCGGTATCTCATCACGACGGGGGATGTGCTGACTGCTCTGGCGGAGGTGCACGGGAAATGACCATGGATATTTACGATATTGTGCGGGTGCCACGGATAACCGAGAAGGGCACGCGTCTCAAAGAGCAGAGCAATGTTCTGACGTTCGAGGTCAAGGTGGATGCCAACAAGGTCCAGATCCGCAAGGCCATTGAAGGAATATTCAAAGTGAAGGTGACCGATGTCACCACCGTGAACTGCCCGGGCAAAAAGAAACGTATGGGACAGCGGGAAGGCCGCAGGTCCGACTGGAAGAAGGCATACGTGACGCTGAAGCCCGGGGAAAAGATAGAAATATTTGAGGGTGCTTAAATGCCGGTAAAAACCTATAATCCAACATCGCCGGGCAGGAGGTTCCAGACCGGCTCGTCGTTTGACGAAGTGACGCGGAGCAGACCGGAAAAGTCTCTTGTCGTCCGGGTCAGCGAGAGCGGCGGGAGGAACAACCGCGGCAAGATAACCGTCCGGTATCGGGGCGGATGGCACAAGAAGAAGTACCGGATCGTGGACTTTAAGCGCGATAAATTCGGCATCCCGGCCAAGGTGGCGCACGTCGAATACGATCCGAACAGGTCAGCGAGGATCGCGCTGCTCCACTACGGCGACGGAGAAAAACGATACATCATTGCTCCGATCGGGCTCAACGTAGGAGACACCATCCAGTCCGGACCGGATGCGGACATCAAGCCGGGAAACGCGCTTCCGTTAAGCGCCATGCCCGTGGGCACGGTCGTCCATAACGTGGAGCTGAAAAAGGGAGCGGGCGGACAGCTTGCGCGGAGCGCAGGCGCTTCCGTGCAGCTTCTGGCCAGGGAGGGCGACTACGCCACCCTGCGGCTCAACTCCGGAGAAATACGCAGGGTCCGTTCAGAGTGCATGGCCACTGTCGGCCAGGTAGGGAATATCGAACACGAGAACATCAGCATCGGCAAGGCCGGACGGGCCCGGTGGATGGGCATGCGGCCGCGGGTCCGGGGAGTTGCGATGAATCCAGTTGATCATCCGCTCGGCGGCGGCGAAGGCAAGTCCTCCGGCGGCCGGCCGGGATGTTCGCCATGGGGGCTGCCCGACGGAAAGAAGACGCGGCGGAACAAGGCAACGCGCAAATATATCATCTCGCGGAGAACGAAGAGCAGGTAAACGACATTCTCCGAATGTCGAATTGAAAATTGGAAATTGAAAAATGCAAATTGTAAAGGGGTTGCATGATTTAAAATTTCCAATTTAGAATTTACAATTTGCAATGCGAAGCAGCGGAGGGAGCAGTGCCGAGATCAGTAAAAAAAGGGCCTTTTATCGATGAGAGCCTGATGAAAAAAATAGAGTCGATGAACGTCGCAGGGGACAAGAAGATCCTCAAGACGTGGTCCCGGAGATCGACGATCATTCCGGAATTTGTCGGTCATACCCTTGCGGTGCACAACGGGAAAAAGTTCATTCCGGTGTATATCACCGAGAATATGGTAGGCCACAAGGTCGGTGAATTTTCTCCGACGAGAATGTTCAAGGGCCACGGCGGTTCGAAGGCCTCGGCTGAAAAGGCGACGGCGCCGAAAAAGCCGTAACAACGGTGAAGGGTGAGAAAGCTCATGGAAGTCAGCGCAACAGTCAGACATATACGGATCACGCCCCGGAAGGCGAGGCAGGTGATAGACCTCATTCGCGGTAAAATGGTGGGAGACGCGAAGAATATCCTGAGCTTTACGCCCCTTCACGCCGCGCGTATCGTGAAGAAACTGCTTGATTCCGCGGTGGCGAATGCCGAGCAGAAAAAGGTGGCGGACCTGGACCTGCTCAAGGTCGCCAAGGCCTACGTGAACCAGGGCACGACGATGAAACGCATGAGGGCGCGGGCCATGGGAAGAGGCAACGTCATCAGAAAAAGAACCAGCCATATAACGGTGGTGCTCTCAGCATAGCAGTAGAAATGGAGGCAGCATGGGTCAGAAAGTTCACCCGATAGGATTCCGGCTCGGCGTCATAAAGACGTGGGACTCGCGGTGGTATTCGAAAAAGAATTACGCGCCGCTCCTGCACGAAGACATAAAGATCCGCAAGATCGTCAAAGAGCGGCTCATGCATGCCGGTGTTTCGAAGATAGAGATCGAGCGCGCAGGACAGAAGGCCAAGATCAATATTCATACGGCCCGCCCCGGAATCATCATCGGTAAAAAAGGCGCGGAGGTCGACAAGCTCAAAAAAGACCTCGAGGTCATGACCGGCAAGCAGATCTATATCAATATCCAGGAGATCCGCAGACCCGAACTTGAGGCGCAGCTCGTCGCGGAAAACATAGCTCTCCAGCTCGAGCGGAGGATCGCGTTCCGCAGGGCCATGAAAAAGGCGGTCACCTCGGCGCTCCGGCTCGGCGCACAGGGGATCAAGATCACCTGCGCCGGCAGACTGGCAGGCTCGGAGATCGCGAGGACCGAGTGGTACCGGGAGGGCCGGGTGCCCCTGCACACGCTGCGGGCCGATATCCAGTACGGCTTCTTCGAGGCAAAGACCACCATGGGTCAGATCGGCGTGAAGGTCTGGATCTACAAAGGCGATGTGCTGCAGCAGCCCAAAGCGTCTGCATAGCAGACGATTGAAGAGTGAAAATTTAAAATGGTAAATTGAAAAATGAAGGTTCCCTGATTTAAAATCTTCAATATCCAGTTTTCAATTATATTAAGGAACGTAAAATGCTGGCACCCAAGAGAGTAAAATTCAGGAAGATGCAAAAAGGCAGGATGAACGGGACTGCCTATCGCGGCGCAGAAGTAAGTTACGGGGAGTACGGCCTGAAGGCCCTTGAACCGGCGTGGGTCACGAGCCGGCAGATCGAGGCGGCCCGTATTGCCATGACCCGGTATGTAAAGCGGGGCGGAAAGATCTGGATACGGATATTCCCGGACAAGCCGATCACGAAGAAGCCCGCCGAAACACGCATGGGCAAGGGCAAGGGAGCGCCTGAGTACTGGGTCGCGGTCGTAAAGCCCGGCCGGGTGCTCTACGAGATGGGCGGCGTGGACGAGTCGGTTGCACGAGAGGCGTTCCGCCTTGCCGCATACAAGCTTCCGATGGCCACGAAGTTTGTCGCACGGGAGGAAACGCAATGAAGGAACGGGCGAGTACGCTGAGAGATCTGTCGACTGAGGAGCTCCAGGCCAAGGCGGCCGAACTGAAGAAAGAGATGTTCAATCTGAGATTCCAGCAGGCCATGGGGCAGATCGAAAATCCGATGCGCTTAAGGCTTCTCCGCAAGGAGATCGCACGGGCAAAAACGATCCTGAAGGAAAAGTATGGGCGAGCATAATAAGAAAAAATCGTATGTCGGGCGGGTCATCAGCGATAAGATGGACAAGACGGTAGTGCTGGCGGTCACGAGGAGAGTTTCGCATCCCGTGTACAAAAAGACCATGAACCGTACCACGAAGTTCAAGGCCCACGACGAGAAGAACGAGTGTAAGGTCGGCGATCTCGTGAAGTTCATAGAGACCCGGCCCCTGTCCAAGGAAAAGCGGTGGAAGGTGCTCGAGATCGTGGAAAAGGCGCGTCAGGTGCCGGTTGCCCCGGCTGCCGCAAGCTCTTAGAATCTCTCGCTCATCCCTGAATATGGTGATGAGCAGGCAGCCCTTCGCTCGGTCGCGCAATCGCGCTGACAAAGGGCAGTTGCCGGAGAGGCTGCTGAAGGCAATAGCAGACATAATCGGGTTGTTTTTCGTTGCAATGTATCGGCGCTCCCGAGCGCGGCTTTCGCTCAGGGCAGCCTGCTCATCTGTGAACCATAATGTGCGATGAGCCGAAGCTCTGAAGAGGGGATGAACGATGATTCAGCAGCAGACGGTATTGGATGTGGCCGATAATTCCGGCGCAAAAAAAGTGATGTGCATCAAAGTGCTCGGGGGGACCCGCAAGCGCTATGCTTCCCTCGGCGATGTGATCGTCGTGGCCATCAAGATGGCCATTCCCGAGGGGCAGGTGAAGAAGGGCACGGTCGCGAAGGCGGTCGTGGTCCGCACAACGAAAGAGGTCCGTCGGCAGGACGGGTCGTATATCAAGTTCGACCGGAACGCGGCGGTGCTCATTAATGCGCAGAACGAGCCGATCGGGACCCGTATCTTCGGGCCGGTGGCGAGGGAACTTCGCAAGAAGAACTTTATGAAAATCATCTCGCTGGCCCCGGAAGTGCTGTAAAAATGGCGCTGCGGGCTGCGATGGCAGGGATGGGAACAGGGAAAAACGCATGCAGATAAAGAAAAACGACACCGTATTAGTGACCACCGGAAAAGAGAAAGGCAAGCGAGGAAGGGTGATCGAGGTCTATCCCTCCCGGAACAGGCTGCTTGTGGAGAAGCTCAACATGATCAAGCGGCATACGCGGCCGAACCAGCAGCTTAAACAGGGCGGCATTATGGAAAAGGAAAGCCCCATCTCCGTCTCGAACGTGAAGCTGATCTGCTCGAAGTGCGACAAACCGACGGCGGTAACGCGGAAGGCCTTCGACGACGGCAAGCGCAGCAGGGTCTGCACGAACTGTAACGAGGTCCTGGATTAAGCGATACGGGAGTATCGCAGAGGGGTAAGATCTGCACCAGAGGGAAACGGGTATATGACAGACAAGAAAGACAAAACAAAAGAACCGAAAGCCGCAGCGCCGAAGAAGGCCGACGCCAGGGGGCCGAAGGACGCCGCAAAGCCGGCGGCCGCGAAGGCGAAGACGAAGGAATCGAAGAAAGAGGCCGCCCATGCGCCGGCGGAAGGCAAGAAGGCCGCGGCGAGTTCGCTGCCGGCAGTGCCGCCGAGGCTCAGGGACAAGTACCGCCAGGATGTGGTGCCGGCCCTTATGAAAGAGTTCAGCTATAAGAATACGATGCAGGCGCCGCGGATCGTGAAGGTGGTGCTGAACGTCGGGATGGGCGAGGCGATCACGAACGCCAAGGCGCTCGACCATGCCGCCGAGGAGCTGGCAACGATCACCGGGCAGCGCCCCGTCGTAACGCGGGCGCGGAAGTCCATTGCGACCTTCAAGCTCAGGGAAGGAATGCCGATCGGCTGTACGGTCACGCTCCGGCGCGAGCGGATGTATGAATTTCTCGACCGGTTCATCAGCGCCGCTCTCCCGCGCATCAGGGACTTCAAGGGCATATCCTCGAAGTCATTCGACGGGAGAGGCAATTATTCCATCGGGATCAAGGAACAGATCATCTTTCCCGAGATCGACATTGACAAGGTTGAGTCGATCCACGGGCTCGATATCGCGATCGTTACAACGGCAAAGACCGACGAAGAAGGCAGGGCATTGCTCGGCCATATGGGGATGCCGTTCAGAAAATAAGTAGACCGGACGCTCTGGAGGAGAAATGGCGAAGAAGTCGTTGATAGCAAAGGCAAGCAGGACCCCGAAGTTCAAAGTGCGCGCGTATCATCGCTGTCCGCTCTGCGGGCGGTCACGGGGCTACCTGAGGAAATTCGATATGTGCCGTATATGCTTCAGGAACAGGGCGCTCAGGGGTGAGATCCCCGGCGTGACAAAGGCGAGCTGGTAAGCAAGGACCTACGAAGGGGCGATAAGCAGATGATGACCGATCCGATAGCAGACATGCTCACACGCATCAGGAATGCGAGCAAAACGAAGCTGGAAAAAGTGGACATACCGTCGTCGAAAATCAAGGTGGAGATCGCAAAGATCCTCAAGGACGAGGGATACGTGAAAAATGTCAAGCTGGTGAAGGATCGCAAGCAGGGCATGATACGGGTGTATCTCAAGTATACCGATGAGGAGTCGCCCACCATCCAGGGCATCAAGAGGATCAGCAGGCCCGGTCGCAGGACGTATGTCGCCAGCGACAGCATTCCCCGGGTGATGGCCGGGCTCGGCGTGGCCATCCTGTCGACGCCGAAGGGGATCCAGACCGGCAAGCAGGCGAAAAAGGACAATGTAGGCGGAGAAGTTATCTGCCATGTGTGGTAGTCGTCCCGGCTCGGAGAGAATGAGTTCCGGGGAGGTAGGAGCGTTATGTCGAGAGTTGGCAGAAAACCGATAGAGTTGCCCGCGGGCGTTGAGGCCAAGCTGGGCCAGGGCATTGTTACCATCAAGGGACCGCTCGGCGAGATGAGCCAGAACATTCATCCCAAGCTGACGGTGAAGAAAGAAGAGAGCAGGCTTGTGGTCGAGAGGCCGTCCGACCAGAAGATATACCGTGAGTTGCACGGTCTGACACGGAACCTGCTCGCGAACATGGTGACCGGCGTGAGCAAGGGATATGAAAAGTCCCTTGAGATCTCCGGCGTGGGTTACAAGGCCGCCCTGCACGGGACCAACCTGATGCTCAGCCTGGGATTTTCCCATCCTGTCATCTATCCTTTGCCGAAGGGGATCAAGGTCGCTGTTGACCCGAAGCAGACACAGATCACGCTCAAAGGCGTAGACAAGCAGTTGGTCGGGCAGGTAGCGGCCAACCTGAGAAGCTTTAAGAAGCCCGAACCGTACAAGGGCAAGGGCATCAAGTACAGCACCGAGAAGATCAAGATCAAGGAAGGCAAGGCAGGCAAAGGCGCGAAGTAAGTCAGTAACCGATTAGCGCACAGTTCATGGAGAAGCGACGCGCTATTGGCCATGAGCTGATTCTCAAGAGGGAGTGATAACGTGGTACAGAGCAGGGTAAGGGCACGGCGTAAACGACACGACCGGATACGGGTACAGATGTCCGGGACCACGGCCAAACCGCGGCTTGTCGTGTTTAAAAGTTTGAGTCATATTTATGCTCAGCTCGTTGATGATGTGAGCGGCACGACGCTTGTTTCGGCTTCCACCCTTGACAAGGATGTCGACGCGGGGACGGGACACCGGGGCAATGTGGCCGCGGCCAAGAAGGTCGGCGCAAGCATCGCGCAGAAAGCAGCGGGCAAAAATATAAAGGACGTGGTATTTGACCGCGGCGGGTACCGTTATCACGGCAGCATCAAGGCGCTCGCTGACGCGGCACGGGAACAAGGGCTGAAGTTTTAAGCTCAGAGCTCATGGGTGATTTTCCGTTCTATCAGCGATGAGCCATAAGCTGAAAGCAGATTAATCGGAGGCGGCATTGGCAGATCGATATCAAAAACAAGCGGATGAGGGCGATGGCCTGAAAGACAAACTGGTCTATCTGAACAGGGTCGCCAAGGTGGTCAAAGGCGGCAAGCGGTTCAATTTCACCGCGCTTGTGGTCGTCGGCGACGGCAAAGGAAAGGTCGGCGTCGGCAAGGGCAAGGCCGCAGAGGCGCCGGTGGCCATCAAAAAAGCCGTCGAGCGGGCGAAGAAGAGTATGGTCCCCGTGGAACTCAAGGGTGACACCATTCCTCACGAGATACTGGGCCACTACGGCGCGGGAAGGGTATTGCTCAAGCCGGCCGCGGAAGGCACGGGTCTGATAGCAGGCGGTGCCAGCAGGGCCGTGCTCGAGGTTGTGGGCGTCCGGAATGTTCTCTGCAAGTCTCTTGGATCGAGCAACCCGCACAACGTGGTGAGCGCGACGATGGACGGGCTTCTCAGGCTTCGGGGAGCCGCCCGCGTGGCAGCGCTTCGCGGCAAGACCATTGAGGAGCTGAAATAAGTCATGCCAAAAGAAAAGGCGCCTTCACAACAGCAGGCAAATAAAATCAAGATCACGCTCATCAAGAGTTCGATAGCGCGCCCCGGCAAACAGAAAGTGGTGCTCGCCGGGCTCGGTCTGAAACGGCTGAACAAAGCGGTGGTCCGTCTGGATACACCGGAGATCCGCGGCATGATCAACAAGGTGTCGCACCTTGTTTCGGTCGAGCAGGCGTGACAAGCAGTTAAGGGAATTTCACTCCTCCCGGGGAGGGACGCTCTTTCGGTCCCTCACTCGAAGGAACGGGAGCATATAGAGAGCAGGCCATGAGATTAGAAGAATTAAAGCCCTCCAAAGGGGCAAAGAAAAAGGCGAAGCGGGTGGGCAGGGGCGTCGGCTCCGGCCACGGCAAGACCTCGACAAAAGGGCACAAGGGCCAGAAGGCCCGCTCCGGCGGGGTAAAGGGCCCGGGGTTCGAGGGCGGTCAGATGCCCCTCCAGCGAAGGATCCCGAAGCGGGGGTTCACGAACATATTCCGCAAGGAATACTCCGTCGTAAATCTCGGTGATCTATCGCGCGCGGGCGGCGCGGACCCCGTTACCCCCGAGGTCCTTATGGAGAAGGGACTTATCAAGAACATCAAGGACGGCGTCAAGGTGCTCGGCATGGGAGAATTCAAGGAGAAGATCACCGTGCGGGCGCATAAATTCAGCAAGAGCGCCGTCGATAAGATACAGGCAGCCGGTGGAAAGGCCGAGGTGATCTGAGAATGTTCTCGAGCTTCCAGAACATATTCAATATCCCTGAGCTCAGAAAGCGGCTCCTGTTCACGCTCATGATGCTGGCGGTCTATCGCATCGGGGCGCACATTCCGACGCCCGGCATACGGGGTGAGGAACTGAGCAAGTTCCTGCACCAGGCAGCCTCGGGGCTCATGGGATTTTTTGATATGTTCTCGGGTGGGGCGCTCTCGAAGCTGACCATCTTTGCGCTCGGCATCATGCCGTACATCACGGCATCGATCGTCCTGCAACTGCTCACGGTGGTGATACCCAGCCTCCAGGCGCTCGCGAAAGAGGGAGAGGCGGGCCGCAAGAAGATCACCGAGTATACGCGTTACGGCACGGTGCTTATCGCCGCGTTCCAGTCTTTCTGGATATCCGTCGGGATCGAGAAGATGGGCAGCGGCGCCTTTGTGGAAGGGTCGGGGTGGTCGTTCCGCATCCTCACCATGATCACGCTTACCGCGGGCACGACGTTCATTATGTGGCTTGGAGAGCAGATCACGGAGCGGGGGATCGGCAACGGCATCTCCCTCATTATTTTTGCGGGCATTGTGGCGGGCTTCCCGAGTGCCGTGGCGAACACCATCGGACTCGTAAACGTGGGCGAGATCCCGTACTTTATGCTCCTCGTCATTCTTGTCCTTGTCGTCTCGGTTGTTGCGGCCATCATCATCATGGAACGGGGCCAGAGGAAGATCCCCATCCAGTATGCGCAGCGGATGGTCGGAAGAAAGATCTACAAAGGGCAAAGCACGCACCTGCCGCTCAAGATCAATTCAGCAGGCGTGATCCCCCCGATATTCGCTTCGTCTATCCTCCTGTTTCCCGCGACGATCGCGGGC
>DATDRO010000116.1:0-16092 GCA_035291685.1 Nitrospirota bacterium
GCCGATCTTTTAAAAAAGCGCGGACGCACCTTGCCGTTCCGGACGCTGACTGCGCAGCGAGAACGCAACCTGATGATCAATATATGTCAGAAGTGAGAAAAAAAGGCGTGTAAAAAATTGGTGGAGGCGGCGGGAATCGAACCCGCGTCCGGAAACCATCAGCCAGAAGCTCATACATGCTTATCCCCTCATTTAAATTTCGCATCATCCGGCGCCTCAGGGAGAGCTCCGGAATAGCTATCCCGGTTTTTCTCATCTTCCTGCCCCGGGCGGAACAGGAAAACCAGCCCGAATTATGACATCCACGCAGCCGCTCGGGCGGCAACCGCAGGACGTCGTTGCCTAATTAGGCAGCGAGTGCCAGTTCATGGTTATTGGCAGTTGGTTTTTGCCATGTGTTTAACGAGCCCCATGGCACCTCGGCATGCAACTCCTGACCTCTCAATCCCCGTCGAAGCCTGTCGCCCCCCTTTTTACAAAGAATAGGGAAATGAATATGAAACGGGGAACCGGCGAGGGGGAGAATCGGAGAGGTTCCTTTTCTCACCGTCGCCCCGCTTCCCCGTTTCTACGATTCATCTACTCCTCTAATAATGTAACTACTCAGGTGCTCAGGTCAGCCATGAGCGATAGACGCTGTAAGCGTGCAGGGTAAAGATGCTTTACCGACGCAGGCGCTGCGGGCAAAAGTACCGACTCTGCCGAATTTCAAGGACTTATAGCACGTTAAGCGACAGAGCGAGTGACTGACCTGAGTAGTTATCTAATAATACGCTATTCACTCTCGATATTCAACAGTCTTCTCACCTCTGCCTCGCTCATCCCGCCTACCCTGATCCGCTTTTCGCGCGACGTCTGGCCTGAGACGATCTCGACCCGGGTCTTCGCTATCCCCAGAACTCCCGACAGAAACCTGACCAGCGCCTCGTTGGCCGCGCCGTCCACCGGAGGGGCCGTGAGCCGGATCTTGAAAGCCCCGCCCTCCATCGGAATAATTTCATTCTTCGAAGCGCGCGGCTGGATCCGCACCAAGAGAAGCGCCGAATCCTGGACAGCTTTATCCTGCGGCCGGTTTGTTTTTGCCTTCTTCACCCTGCTCCTCGAAATGCACCATCTCCAGGTGCATCTGGATGACCTTCTTCATGTCCTCCAAAAAATGATGCCTGCGGCGTTTGAGGTCCAGAATGTCCGCCTCGAGCCTTGCCTTCTCCTGCTGCGCAGTATTGCCGATCTGCTGGCTGCGGACCTCGGCATCCTTGGTGATAAGGGCCGCTTCCTTGCGGGCGTTCTCCTTCAGGTCCTCCACCAGTTTCTGGGTCATGAGCATCGTGTTCTTGACCGCTTCTTCTTTTTCGATGAGCGCCTTTTCGCGCTCGTCGTATGACTCGCGAAACTCCCGCAGCCCGGTAACTTCCCGTACGAGCTCCTCCATCTCCTCCCTGATGAGGTCGAGGAACGCGTCCACTTCCGGACGGTCGTAACCGCGCATGCTGGTATGAAATTTTTTCTGCTGTATGTCGAGCGGAGTGACGTTCATGAAATTGCCTCCTTGGCACGGGGAACAGCGTGATCAACGCGCTAGCTCATTGACATCCCGAGACGATACAGTGTTTTTATCAGCGCTGCCCTCAAAAATATGATAATGAGGATAGCGATCAGCGGTGAAAGGTCCAACCCTATCCTGTACGCGGGAACCAGTTTCCGCAGCGGCCGGAGGACCGGCTCCGTCATCTTTTGCAATATCTGGACAATGGGATTATAGGGGTCGGGATTCACCCACGAGATGAGGGCACGAATGACGATAACCCATATATATATGGTGAGAACCACTTCAAGAACCTCTGCAATGCCGGTCAAAATATTTCCAAGTATGAACATTGTTCCTCCTTAATAAATTCAGGCCAAGGTCAAGGCTGAGGTTAAGCGGCCATTGACCTTAACCTTGACCTCAGCCTGCGGACGCCCCTACTTCCCCAGCTCCCTGCTCCTCGCCGTCGCGGCCTCCACGGCATTCATAAGCGTTGCGCGGAGCTTTCCCTTCTCAAGAGCATGCAGGCCTTCGATCGTGGTCCCGCCCGGAGACGTGACCATGTCCCTGAGCCTGCCGGGCTGCTCCTTTGTTTCCAAAACCATCTTTGCCGCGCCGTACACGGTCTGGGCCGCGAGTTCCAGCGCGAGCTCTCGGGGCAGGCCGGCCTTCACCCCCGCATCGGACAGCGCATCAATGATCTCAAACACATACGCGGGCCCGCTGCCCGAGAGGCCCGTTACCGCATCCATTAACTTCTCGTCAACAACGAAGGACCTGCCCACAGAGTTGAATATGCTCTGCGCCAGAGCAAGATCGTCACCGGTGGCGTTCTTTCCGCCCGCAAGCCCCGCAGCTCCGGCGAGCACCAGCGCGGGGGTATTCGGCATCACCCGGATCACCCGGGGCTTGCCCGTGAGGACCCTTTCCATCCTTCCGATCGTGATACCGGCGGCAATGGAGATCACAAGCTTGCTCGTATCGGCAACCGGGGCGATCTCCTCCAGAACCCTGTCAATGACCTGCGGCTTCACGCACAGAAGGATGATGCCGGACTGCTCCACTGTTTCTCCGTTGTTTTTTTGTATAATGATACCATACGTCTTTTTGAGATACTCAAGCCGATCGGAGGAAATATCCGTTACAAATATCTGGTCCGCTTTTGCCGCACCGGCCGCAAGCAGACCCTTGATGAGCGCCTCGGCCATGTTCCCGCCGCCGAGAAATGCGATCTTTTTGTCTATCGCCATACTACCTCCATTGGCTTTCTCTTTTTTATCACTCCGCACTCCGAACCCCGAACTCCGAACTTTTGATCCTCTCCCCGAATATCGCCGTTCCCACGCGCACCATCGTCGCGCCCTCTTCCGCCGCCACTTCGAAGTCGCCGCTCATGCCCATGGACAGCTCCGTCATCGAAACACCGGGGATGTTCTCCTTCGTGATGTCCGAAGCCAGTGCTCGCAACTTTTTAAAATAAGGCCGCGAGTTTTCAGGATTATCGGAAAACGGCGGCATGGTCATCAAACCCTTGATGGAAATGTGTTTCAGCGCCGCCGCCTCACGGACCAGTGACAAAGCTTCAGTGAATACGATTCCCGACTTGCTCTGTTCGCCGGCGATGTTCACCTCGATCAGCACATCCTGCACCTTTCCGATCTTGGCCGCCTGTTTATCTATCTCTTTCGCAAGTTCAAGGCTGTTCACGGAATGGATAAGGTCAAAGAGCTTCACCGCGTACTTTGCCTTGTTCGTCTGGAGCGTGCCGATCAGATGCCAGTGAGCAACGCGGCCAAGCTGCTCGATCTTGTCCCGTGCCTCCTGCACACGGTTCTCGCCGAGGATCTTCGCGCCGGCCGCCACGGCCTCACGGATCCTGTCGACCGGTACGGTCTTGGTGACGACAACGAGCCGGACAGATGAAGGCTCACGGCCCGCGCGCCTCGCCGCGGCAGTGATCCTGTCCTGGATGGTCTTGAGGTTTTCCGCTATTGACATAATCATTTTTCTCGCGCAATGGCCACAGGCCGCACCGAGACGCAAAGGTCACAAAGAAAGGCTTTTGAGCGCTGAAAATAGTAATGCCTGGATCTTTGTCCGGCTTCCCCGTGTTTTTGGCGAAATTCTCCTTTTCATTTTAGTTGTCCGTGCCAATCCACGGCAACGATCGTCGTTATGGTTTCAACAGGATCACCGACAGCATCCTGCCTGTCCGTCCCTCTGCGCGGAATGAATAGAACAGGTCTCTCCTGCATGATGTACAAAGCCCGAGTGAAAGGATGTTCTTTTCCGAAAGCCCGATCTGCATCAGCTCCAGCCTGTTGGCCTTGACCAGGTCAAGGCTCCACCGGCCATCACCATTCGGTTTTGCAATATCTTCCCAAAAAGAAAAGGCGTCCCTCACCGATGTCATCACCGGCTCATCCACCTCGTAGCATTCGGGCCCGATGGCGGGACCAATGGCCGCGATCATTGCGGAAGGATCGGAGCCGAATTCTTCCCGCATTCTCTTCACGACCTTTTGCACGATCTTCTTGACCGTGCTTCTCCAGCCGGCGTGCACCGCGGCAACAGCCGGGACGTGGGGATCAAAAAGCAGGATCGGCACACAGTCCGCTGTCTCAACACCGATGGCGATCCCCCGCGCGTTCGTTATCATGGCGTCCGCCTCGACGGTCCGCGGATCAGTCCTGCCGTCAACCAGACCCTGCGCGTCGATCGTGATAATATTCTCTCCATGCACCTGATTGACGGTGATCAGATGATCCGGTCTGATGCCGAATGCCCCGGCAACCGGGTGCCAGTCGCTGGCCTGCCTGATCCCGTTATTCCTCGCGCCGAGCCCGTTCCGGCGGGTGGTGAAGGCATGCCTTATCCCGCCGATTTTCTCAAAGTCGGGAATGGTTATATAATGGGCCACTGCCATTGTTATAGTCTTGAAACTCCAAATCTCAAACAGCAAATTCCAAATAATCATCAATAACCAAATTACAAGAACCAAACGGTTTGGTGCTTGGCATTTGGTTATTGGAATTTAATTGATCATTGGTGCTTGTTGCTTGGTGTTTGTCTTATTTACACACTCCGCACGTCTTGCAGGTCCCGACTTTGCACGGCGGCGTGTACTTCCCTTCGAGCGCCCGTTGATATTCGTCCATAAGATAATCTTTCCTCACTCCGATGTCAATAAAATCCCACGGCAGGACCTCGGCGAAAGCGCGCCGACGGGTCACGTAAAAATCCGTGTCCATGTTGAGCTCCTTCGCCGCGCCCTTCCAGTCTCCGTCCTTCTCATGTACTGCTTTGATCAGCCGCCCGATCCGCCGGTCGCCGCGCGAGAGCAATGCCTGGGCAAAGCCCCACTTGGGAAGATCATGGATGAGGTTCGTGTTGCCGATCTTCCTCACTGCTTTTTCGAGAAAGCGGAGCTTCCTGTTCAGGCTTTCAACGCGCTCCATCGGCTCCCACTGGAACGGCGTGAAGGGCTTGGGGATGAATGAGTTCACGGAGAGCGTGATCCTGCCGATCCTTCCCGCGGGCCGCGCGTGTTTGAGCTGGATCTCGCGTACCTTTTCCGTGAGCGTTATGATCGCCTCCACATCCTCCCGCGTCTCCGTGGGCAGGCCGATGATGAAATAGAGCTTGAGATTCGGAATGCCGTGGCCGAACACCATGTCCGCTGCGCGAAGAATATCTGCTTCTGCGATGCCTTTGTTGATCACCATGCGAAGCCGTTCCGAGCCTGCCTCGGGCGCGATCGAGATGGTCTTGTGGCCGCTCCTGGCGAGCCGCTCGATAAGGACCTCCCCGACCGAGTCCGCGCGAAGCGATGACACGGACACTCCGCCTTCTATTGCCGCGCAAAGCTCGTTGATATCCGGGTAGTCCGACAGGGCCGAGCCGACAAGGCCGATCTTTCCGCAAAGGTCGTCGGCTTTTTTCGCCTGCTCCTTCGCTTCATCGATGCACAGATTCCTCGGCGGAAGATAAAGATACCCGGCCATGCAGAACCGGCAGTGCCTGCCGCATCCGCGCGTGATCTCGGACAGATACATGTCGCTGAACTCGGTATCCGGCGTGAGAATGACCGATGCCGCGGGCTTCCTGTTCATAGTATTGAACGTGCGTTTTTTGATGCGATCGGGCGCGGCCGCCTCACGGCTTTTTCTGCTTTTTATGGTTTTGTCTTCATTATAGTGAACATCGTAAAACTCCGGCACGTACGCGCCCGGAACCGGAGAGAATGACCGCAGCATCTCCCGGCGGCCTTTGGACCGGTTCTCTTTGTAAGCGTCGAGAAACTCGCCCACAACCTCTTCCCCCTCGCCTATGATCACGAGGTCGAAAAAGTCCGTGAGCGGTTCGGGATTGAAAAATGAACAGATGCCGCCGAGGACCAGAAGAGGGTCTTCTTCGGACCGCTCGCGCTTATCAACCGGAATGCCGGAAAGCCGAAGGATCTCGAGAATGTTCAGATAGTCCTGCTCAAAGGAGACAGAGAAGGCCAAAATGTCGAATTCCTTCACAGGCCGTTTGCTCTCGAGGGTAAAAAGCGCCGTACGCGTCTTTGCGTATTCCTCGATATCCTCTTCATCAGGAAGAAATACACGTTCGCACAACGTATCGTCGCGGCCGTTCAGGATGGAGTATATACGGTGCACACCGAGGTTCGACATGCCCACGTGGTAGGTGTTCGGATATGCCAGCGCGACCTCCACTTCGGCGCCGTGGGTCTTGTAGATCGTCCCTTTCTCGGCGGCAAGAAGGACATCTGCATTCTCTTTTAAGGGACTGGCCATGGCAGATTATACTATTTCTTCCCCGTTTTGTGCAATCAGAACAAAAATGAGCCCAAAAAAATTGGTGGGAAATTATGAGGGAATGTTAAAAAGCTATTTTCTTGACTTTTATTCTTTATTTTTCTGTGATACAATAGTTGCACTTTATCGCTTTTATAACCTCCCGCATTTTACTGTATTCATTATACGAACTACCCTCCCCGCGTGCTTACTATGTTCATAAGGGGGGGATAAATTTTTCATTGGCAACCCGTGCCGAACGCCTCATCGAGGACAGGCACCGGGAGCGCCGAAAAACCATTTGGTACAGGAGCTGACAGAACGTGATAACGGATTTTTACAAACAGATTCTCGCGGCACTCATTGTCTGCATTATTATTCTTATCCTGGCGTTTTTTCTTGCGGCAGTGACGAGAAGGGTCCTGAATGCCAGAAAGTATGCTGAACTGGACCGATACAGAAAGTGGTGCCGACTGAAAATAACAACCGCCCTTCAATCCGGCTCCTCATTGTCCATTGTCGAAGACCTCCGCGCCCAACCGTTGAGCCTGCAGTGGCACGCCGTTGAAGAGATCCTTTTCGACCTGATCGAACAAAGAAAATACAGAAAAGAGGTCCGTCAATTATTTTATCGGCTCGGATACCGGGCGTATTATGAGAAGAAATTAAAAAGCAGCCGTGTGACGACAAAGGCGGCGGCAGTTGATAAAGTAGGCAAGATGTTGAGCGAATTTTCGACGGGCAAGCTCATCGAGGTATTGAACAGCGAGAATAACCCCGAAATCCTGACCGTCACGATACGGGCCTTATGCAGGAACAATTATCGGGAAGGGCTGAAAGCCATCCTCGAACGGCTGCCGGACCTGTACGGGAAAAACCTTATCTCTCAAAAAACCATAGAGACCTCCCTTGTCCATTGCAGCGCCGATGCCATACCACTCCTGGTGGCCTATGGAAGAAAATACGGAAACCCGAAGATCACGGCCTCTCTCCTGGAAGTGCTTTCCCGTCTCCCGGCGAACCCGATGGCGCTGTATTACGCCGGGGCCAATCTGGGCGCCTACGACGCAGAGGTGCGGGCAAGAGCAATAAAGGTACTGGGCAGACGCGAGGCCTCGGAAGGCGTATTGCATCCGGCGCTGCTGCTTCCTTTGCTGGAAGACCGGGTATGGTTTGTGAGACTTCAGGCCGCAAACGCATTGGGGACCCTGAGGTACGAACGGGCGGTCGATAAACTGGGGGCCCTGTTGCTCGACCAGAACTGGCAGGTAAGAAATGCCGCGGCACGGGCGTTGACCCATATCGGAGACGCCTCGCTCGACGTTTTTCTGAATATTCTGAAATATACGGACCGCTACGCGAAGGGGAGCATTTGCGAGGAACTGGAACGAACGAATTTTACCCAAAAACTGATCGAGAACCTCACCAGCTCCGACAAAAGAACACATGAAAAATCCCGGGAGATCCTCAGGATCATGCATTCCCTGAATTTTTCCACCCCGATCTATGACTATTTGAACAGCGGCAAGAACAACGGCATTAAACACGAGATGGCGTCCCTGATATTGGAAACGGCGGTACACTCCGCCGGGGTATAAGAACGGCGAAAGAACGGCCTGCCCGAATCGCGCGGCGAGAGGCGGACAAGGAAAGAACGCATGAAAACGATCTTGATATTCTTCGCGCTGGGGTTCAATTATTTTGTCGGTTTCTATTACGGCGCTATGAATATTTTCTACACGGCGCTCCTGGCGATCGCCCTTGGCGTCATTCTCAGGCACGTGCGCCGCATCAAGTACGAACCGTTCAAGGAATACGGTCTTTCTTCTCAAACGCCCTCGATATCCGTCCTTATTCCGGCGCACAATGAAGAACGGGTGATCGTGAGAACGATACGGTCCGCCCTTGCCGTCGACTATCCCATCTTCGAGGTTATCGTCATCAATGACGGGTCCGTGGACGGGACGCTCGAAGCCGTCGTCAATGCCTTCGGGTTGAAGAAAATAGACCTCATCTACAGAAATGTTCTCCGGACCAGGCCCGTGAAGGCGTTTTACTCCAACCCGGAGATACCGAATCTCGTTGTTATTGACAAAGAACGGAGCGGCAAAGCCGATTCCCTCAACTGCGGGATCACAGTATCGAGAAGCCCCTACTTTTGTTCCGTAGACGCTGATTCTCTCCTGGAGCAGGACAGTCTCATCAAGCTCATCACGCCGATCATGGAAAGCAATGTCCCCGTTATCGCATGCGGCGGCGTGGTGAGAATAGCAAACGGCGTGACCTTTCAAGGCACCTCTCTGCAGGAGATCGATCTTCCCCGCAAGGCCCTTCCCATGTTTCAGGTCGTGGAATACGCGAGGACCTTTCTGTTCGGCAGAATGGGATGGGACGCGCTGAACTCTTTGCTGATACTTTCCGGCGCTTTTTCTCTGTTCCTCAAGTCGGCAGTGCTGAATGTCGGGGGCTATCGGGGCGGAACCACCTCCGAGGACATGGAGATCGTCGTGAGGCTTCACAAGCATTATCTCGAGCGTAAAAAACCTTATAAGATAAAATTCATATCGGACCCGATCTGCTGGACGGAAGTGCCGGATAATCTGACCATGCTCGGAAGACAAAGAAGAAGGTGGCATCTCGGCCTGCTCCAGACCCTTTCCCAGCACCGGTCGATGATCTTCAACGCGGAGTACGGGAGGATCGGCCTGTTCGCACTGCCCTATTACCTCTTCTTTGAAACATTCGGTCCCGTCATAGAGTTGATGGGATACGTGACGGTCGCGTGTTCTTTTTTGCTGGGCCTGCTCAGCACTGATTTCCTCATTCTCTTTCTGGTCCTCTCGGTGTTCTACGGGACCTTTCTCTCCACCGTGGGGGTGTTTCTGACGGAACTTACCTACCGGAGATATCCGAAGTGGTCTCATCTGATGCGGATGGTATGGTACGCCCTCCTGGAGAATTTTTATTACCGTCAGATAAATTCTTTCTGGAGGACCGAGGCCCTGTTCCAGTTCCTGGCCGGGAGGACCGGCTGGGAGCATGTGGTGGAAAAGGGGTCGAACTTCCCTGCCGAGGTGTCTCCCCATGAGCCGTAATGGGCCTGGCTTTCACGCGCTGGACAACGTAAACCCCGTTAGAGCTGTTTCGCTTGACACGATCTCTAACGAGGTAAATAGTACCTTAAAAGAGGACGGGTTAATGGCATGATGATTTTTCTTGTATTGGGTCTTATCGCCGCGATGGCTGATGGTGACATGGCTATGACAAGGGGTGATTATGCCGCTGCCGCACAGTACTATCGTGCGGAAGCTGAAGCCCACCCCGAATCATATGACGCAAAGTTCAAGCTTGCAAGAGCCCTCTCTTTTTCGAATCATCGTGTTGAGGCGATTCAGCTCTACACGGAACTGCTGGCAACGCGACCGAATAATTCCGATCTGCTTCTCGGGCGAGGACGGACGTATGCGTGGGAGAATCGCTGGCATGAAGCCGAGGCGGATATAACAGCGGTAACGAGGCGGTCGCCGGACTACGGCGACGCCTGGTCGGCTCTCGGAGACATGTATCTCTGGAGCGATCGGCCCGGCGACGCGGCGAACGCATACGGAAAATGGATAGCGGCCAATCCCGATGACCCCCGCGCGTACATCGCGCGCGCAAGGGCCTATCGATCATCGGGTGACGTCAATGCGGCCCGCGCCGACTTTGAATCGGCCCGCGCACACGGAGCGCCGGGCCCGGAGGTCGATCAGTATCTTACATCTCTTCAACGACGCAGACAGGATCCGGAAGCAACCGTGCCGGACAGATACAACTGGTCCGCGAGCCTGTCATACGACCTTAGCAAATTCTCGACGGACCGCAGCGATTGGAGCTATTACACCGCTGCCATTCGTCGCTACTGGGAACGCGGCTCTCTCGGGTTTGAATATCTCCGTTCCCGCCGGTTCGATTCCAACGATTATGCCCTTGCGCTCGATGGATACGTGGATCTCTGGCAGCGGGCGTATGCGAACGTGCGGTATCAGTATTCACCGAATGCCGACCTCTACCCCGATGACTCCTATCGCATGGAAATTTTCCAGGGGGTCGGAAAAGGATGGGAGCTTTCCGGCAGCTATGACCACATGGATTTCGGGGAAAGCAACGTCGCGATGGAGGGCGCCGGTCTTGGGAAATACACCGGCAACTGGTACCTCCGCTGGCGGACCCTCTTTGTTCCATCAGCTGCCAGGCTGGGCATTTCCAACCGCGTCCTCGCCCGATATTACTATGCCGGAAATGCGGATGATTACCTCGAAATGAGCGGCGGATTCAGCAGGGGCGGTGAATTTCTCCTGGGAACAACGATCGTTGAAACAACAAGGAGCCGATCGTTCGGAGCGGCCTTCCAAAATTATTTTAATTCGCGCTGGGGCATCAAGATTTCGGCCGGCCATGACGACGAGAAGACCCTTGTTGAGCAAAGCATCGTTGAGCGAAGCATCTCGGCCAAGCTTTTAACGCGCTGGTGATGAGAAGTGACCACTTCGGTCGGCCATGAGCGAACGGCTGACCCCTGAGTAGTTACAACCCGGTCTTTCTTGAGAGGGAATAACTTCACAACATGAACCAGACACCCCAAAAGGAACCTGAACACGCACTTCTCGACACGTTGAAAAACTGCGCTGCTCTGTTTGTGAACCTTTCACCGGCGCTGCTGATCGGGTTATTCGCGGCGCGTATCATGGAATTCGTATACATTTTCATGACCGCAGATCGTCCGCGGGATTTTTTGAACGTTGTCTTAAAGGCGTTCCTGTTCGACAGTGTATCTTTTCTGAAAATGCTTCCGTTCCTGTTCATTCCCTTTTTCATCGTTTACGTCGGCACCGGAACCATGAGATCCCGTTACCGGGCGTATGGCGTCGGGGGATCTCTTGTCATAATCCTGTACGCGATACTGATCAAATACTTTGCCACGGCGCTGGTCCCCCTTGGCGCCGACGTGTTCGGATATTCCCTGAAAGATATTGCAATGACCATCAGAGGCAGCGCCGTCATCGATGCGATTTCAATATTCCTGTTTCTCATACCCATATCTCTGTTCTGGATATCACTTGCGTTTTTATACTCCCGAAAATCGATCAAACCGGCATATGCATTTGTCATATTAGGAACAGGGGTCGTGTTGACCTTCGCGGTATCCGCTTTACCCGCCGGCACATCATTTGAAACGGAATTATCGTATAATCTGGCATTGAACAAAGCAGCTTATTTTGCCGAAGAATCCTGTGCCTATTTTTCTCGTGCATCAAAAGGGAGCGTCAATACCATTATCCCCCCCAGAGTTGACAGGCGGCCAGGCAATGCGCCGGCATTCAACACGGTCAGCTCCGAGTATCCGTTTTTGAGAACCGACGAAACTCCCGATGTACTTGGCGAATTTTTCAACAGAGATTCCTCCAGGCCGCCGAACATTGTTATTATTCTGGTGGAAGGGCTGGGCAAGGCTTTCAGCGGGCCCAATGCTTATCTGGGAAGCTTCACGCCGTTTCTTGATGATCTGGCCGGGAAAAGCTTGTACTGGGAGAATTGCCTTGCTTCACAGGGGCGCACCTTTGCGGCCCTTCCGTCCATTTTGGCCTCATTGCCCTTTGCGGATAAAGGGTTTAATGATCTGGGACAACGGATGCCCAAGCATCTTTCTTTAATGAGCATCCTGAAACACAACGGGTATCGTACTAAATTTTATTTTGGCAGTGATCTGGATTTTGATAACGAGCGATTATTTCTCCAGCGGCAGGGAGTGGATCTGCTGGTCGGAATAGATGACTATGACAAAAACTATGCGAAAAACCCGGGCACAAGCTGGGGTTATCCCGACAGGGAACTGATGCGGAAATCGCTGGAAATGGACCGTCGGGATTCGCAGCAACCGTATATTTCGTTCGTGCAAACCATGAGTATGCATACGTCATATTCCATACCCGACCAGGAGGATTACATCAAGATCTTCGAGGAACGAATGAACAGGCTGGGTTTTGATGAGGCTCAAAAGGAACGTCATCGTACATACAAAAAAATATATTCCACAATCATGTATACGGATGAGGCGTTGCGTTTCTTTTTTGAGATGTATGCGAAACTCCCCGCTTACAGCAATACGCTCTTTATCATTACCGGGGATCATCGGTTGCCCGAGATACCGATGTCCACCAAGATAGACCGGTTCCACGTTCCGCTGATCATATTCTCGCCGCTGCTGAAGCGCACGGCGCATATCCAGTCGATCTCATCACATCTGGATATTACCCCTTCCCTCCTGGCCTTCCTGAAGAAGAATTACCATATAGATGCCCCCTCCACCGTTGCCTGGGTCGGCACAGGACTGGATACGGACCGGTCTTTTAGAAACATACATAAATATCCTCTCAAACACACAATAAACAATCTGATCGATTATATTTCCGGAATGTATTTCATCGATCAGGATATATTGTTTGCCATCGGTAAGAATATGGACCTGGAGCCGATACAGAACGAGGGGAAAAAGAACGAATTGATTGCGGAATTCAACCAGTACAAATCAATGAACGACCGTTTCACACGTGAACTGAAACTGATTCCGGACAGCCTGTACGAACAATACCGCCCGCATTAGATTTCTTTCAATATTAAATTCGTTTAAAAGTTCTACTTGCCCTGCTTGTTGTACTGAATGCTGACTTCGTAGTTGATGCTGGCATGGCCGAAGCGGAGGGTCTCGCTTTTTCCGTGACAAAAGATCTTTCCCTTGACCGATTTCTTGCGGTTCTTGACCAGCCCGGTAACCACCGGCATGAGATCAAAACCGCCGTCCGTGCATTCCTCCCGTGTGCAATCCATGTGAAAACAGGCATAATCGGTGGGGAAAAAATTGACCGTGCGCACCATCAGGACCGGATCCGATGTTCTCTGGTAATAGGTCATGCGAAACACGATGTTCGAAATCTCGGGAAAACGTTCTGAGATCAAGCCGGCGGCGAGCATGGCGCTCCGCTTCAGTTCCAGCTTTTCCAGATAGCTTTGTTTCTGTGTAGTCATTTTTCCCCTTTCAGGATTGACGCGATCTCTAACGGGGTAAAAAAAAGCCACAAAGTCACACTACTTCATGGCCTTACCGGCTGTCAATCCCAGCGAAATCATGGGGCATTATAGCACGTTACGTGTATAAAGTCATCACTTGTTTTTTGCGTGTTTTTTGGCCTTCCGATACCCCTGCCAGCTGAAAAAATGGCATCAGGGCCCTCATAAAAGACTGCGCGCGGCTGTATTACTTTATGAGGCCGGGAATGATCCTGCTGTACTCCTCGAGCGGAACCTGCGAATGCCAGGTGCCTGTCGCCATGCCGAGGCCGATGATGAGATAGAAGATGACGATCAAAACCACGGGATAGAGGGAGGGCTGGAAAACCCTGCGGCCCCTGCCGGCCATGGCGGTAATGTCGAGAGCGCCTTGAGCAGGACAGGAGCTCACGCAGGTCATGCAGCCGAAACACTCCGGAGAGCTCACCACCTCCTGTTTCTCCACATCGAGGAGGCTTGGGCAGCTCTCGCTGCAGGCGCGGCAGTGCGTGCAGGCCTTTTCGCTCCGCCGTATCTTAACGGGCCCGAACCTGCTCGCCAGTCCGAGGAGCGCGCCGTAGGGACAGAGGTACCGGCACCAGAAATTTTTATAGAACAGGGACATGCCGCCGATGCCGATAAGCACCCAGAAGGTGACGACGGACATGTTGGTAAAGAACTGCATGGTCCTCACGTCGGCCACTTTGTAGTAGTCCGATATGAAAAAAAGCACCATCATGTTCGGCGCCATTGCCACGCCGATGAACAGCAGGAACAGGGACATGAGGATGTATTTCAGCGACCGGACGGCGGCGTCCGTGAATTTCCCCATCCTGAAGTTTCTGCCGAATATCCGCTCACCCGCCATCCAGAAATACTGCGACACCGTTCCGACGGGGCAGATCCACCCGCAGAACCCTTTTTTCATGACCAGGGAAGTCGTCACCGCGGCAACGAACATGATGAAGGCCGCGGGATGGGCCGGCTCTACAATACCTGTGAAGAGAAAAAATTTGAACGACATCAGCCCCGCGATCGGAAGAAAGGCTTCGACTGACGGAGGCCGTTGGACAAGCGGGTGTCCGGGTGTCGTAAACTGCATCACAAATTCATAGAATCGGTAGCCGATGAACAGGGTGAGGAGGAGAAAGACGCCCTGTACGGCATAGCGGATCGTTTTGATGTACGAATTCGGCGTTTTCATGAGTGAATAATAGATCATGCCTCGAGTAAAAGATATGATTTATGTCATGCCCCCGGATGGTATTCTGTCCGCATATAATAACATCTTTCTCGAAATTAGTAAACGCCGTAAGAGCATCAGGGTACAGCCGCAACAGCGCGTGCGAAGCGAAAGCGCTGCGGCTACGGGGGCATCGGACAGCGTTGCAGTGAATAGCATGCTGGCGCGCCTTGCGCCGTAGCGAAGTGGCTGGCCTGAGTAGTTACCGTTGCATGTTTTGTATATGCTAAAAAATGCAATTAAAACAGCTATTTTGTCGTTTATGGGGAGTGTTATAAAAAAAGAGCGAGAAATATACAACTTTGGTATAATACTAATCACAAGTATTGCTTAAAAATTAAACAGTGCGGAAGTTGAGGATAACGGCTGGCGTCTCTTCTCCATGGGGGAGAAGGGCAAAAACCCTAAAGTCTCTGAAAGGAGGCAATGCGATGATGAAACACCTGGTGTTTGTGATGCTGGTATGGATTGTGCCGTTGTTTTTGCCGTTCGGCGCCGCAGCAGCAGAGAAGAAGGTTTATACGCTCAGTGTGGTGCCACAGGTTTCAGCAGTGCAAATATATGGGGCATGGAATCCCTTCATCAAGAAACTGTCTCAGGAAGTCGGAGTCGAGATCCATTTAAGGGCTTATTCCACTATTCCCGAATTTGAGGTGGAGCTTTTAAAAGGCGCTCCGGATATCGTGTACATGAATCCCTATCATCAGGTGATGGCCTATGATGCCCAGGGCTATATACCGCTGGTGCGGGATAAGAAAGACCTCGTCGGCATACTGGTAGCCCGGAAAGACAGCGGTCTGGGATCGGTCAAAGATTTGGACGGGAAAGAAATTTCGTTCCCCGCGCCGAACGCTTTTGCCGCATCCCTTTACATGCGCGCCCTGTTAAAAGAGAAGGAAAATATCACTATTAAGCCTCTTTATGTGAATAACCACACAAACGTGTATTTAGGCGTCTTGTCCAAACAGACGGCCGCAGGCGGCGGTGTTCGGAAAACGTTCGGGGAAATGCAGGATAACCTGAAAGACCAGCTTGCCGTTGTTTACGAAACGCCGGGGTCCGCCTCTCATCCGCTCTCAATTCATCCGCGAGTACCGGCGGAAGTGCGCGAGAAAATAGTGAAGGCCCTTCTCAGGCTTGCAAGTGATAAGGCAAATGAAGAGCTGTTCAAAGAAATTCAGATGCCGGCGCCCGTACAGGCAAATTATGATAAGGATTACCTCCCTCTGAAGAAGCTGGGGTTGGGAAAATACGTCGTTCTCTCGAAATAAGGGGTATGCGACGTACACGCGGAAAAGGAGGACTTATGAAGTACCGTAGACAGTTAGCAGCGCTCGTTATCGCATTGGCAGCAGTATGGTTCGTTCCGGCGCACGCCGCGGCAGTGCCGCCGGCCAACGGGACCCCCGTGGTGGATTCACCGCAACTGCTCGATT
>DATDRO010000117.1:0-20214 GCA_035291685.1 Nitrospirota bacterium
GCGGCAAGATGCTTTGCCCGGTCCTTCTTCGATTTTTCCGGGTACGCGTCAAGGACTTCTTCGATCATTTTTTGGGTATCTTTGATTTTTCCGCTCACGGGCTTCGCATCCTTGATTTCTTTATCCTTCACTTCAGTGCTCATGAGATTATCCCTCCTGACTTCCGACTCCTGTCTCCTGTCTCCTAACTTCTGTCTCCTGCAGTTCTACGCTACCGCCCCTTCGTTCTCCATGATGCCGAAGTCCATCAGAAGCTGTTCCAGCTCATCCATTGAAATGGGCGTAGGTATAACCAGGTCCCTGTTGTCCGCGATCTTCTTTGCGAGTATCCGGTATTCTTCGGCCTGCGGGTGTTCCGGAGAGTATTCAATGACGGTCATTCTTCTGAGCTCTGCCCTCTGCACCTGGTTGTCCCTCGGCACAAAATGTATCAACTGTGTCCCCAGTTTTTTCGCGAGTTCTGAGATCAACTCGTATTCCTTGTCTGTTTTTCTGCTGTTGCAGATGAGGCCGCCGAGCCGCACGCCGCCGCTATGCGCATATTTAAGGATTCCTCGTGATATATTATTTGCGGCATACATGGCCATCATCTCGCCGGAGGTCACAATATAGATCTCTTTTGCCTTGCCCTCTCTCATCGGCATGGCAAAGCCGCCGCAGACAACATCACCGAGCACATCGTAAAAGACGAAATCGGTGTCCGCATCATACGCCCCGTTCTCTTCAAGGAAGTTTATGGCGGTTATGACCCCGCGGCCCGCGCATCCGACCCCGGGCTCGGGACCGCCCGACTCGGCGCACCGGATACCGTTGAAGCCGGTCAGGAGCACTTCACTCACTTCAAGGTCTTCCACGGTGCCGCGTTCCCGCGCGAGGTCCATCACGGTCGTCTGCGCCTTTGCGTGCAGTATGAGCCTCGTTGCGTCCGCTTTGGGATCACAGCCCACGATCATGCATTTGTATCCTGCCTGCGAAAGACCGGCAACGGTATTCTGTGTTGTTGTTGATTTGCCGATACCGCCCTTTCCGTAAACCGCTATCTGTCTCATTCGTCTGCCTCCTGTGAATAGGTTTTGTATTACCTATAGCAACAGGCGTGCCAATTCAGAATGTGCGGTTTTAAAGGGGTTTTTGGAGATCGCCGGGAAGTGATATGAATAAGATAAGAGCAGGTGATAGAAAACTATACAGATACGGAACTCAAGCGGGCGATAAATGCCGGAAGATGCTTTTGACTTTTCATTGCTGTCTTTCTATGCTATCATTCACTCGACAAACGATAACGAGTACTTCCTGAGACAACTTGGGGAGCAACTTGGGGACGAACTTGGGAACTTGGGGACGTAGTCTCCGAAGTGGACTTACGACCACGACGACTAAACGAGAACTTCGATTGCATGTTTCAACCGATATTTCGCAAAATTTTCTTTAAAGCGCCATTGCACAGTAGTAGGTGTTATCCGCAATTGATACGTTGGGCAAAGCGTCTTGCCTTGTCCAACAACAAGAAGAAACGATTGGCTGGAGTGCGCTGTCCGACTTGAAGTCAGTGAGGCCATGATTGGGAATTACGTCTAATTTTTTTGGGCAGGCAAATACAACCGATCACATCTGAACGGCCGAGGGGCGACAGAGCGTCCGGGGGTCTCGGAGACGCTGCGACTAAAAATAATATAGAGGCTACAGACGAGGAACGAAGCCTCAGGGAGCCGCGATGCGGGATCCGCTCTCGGGCCATGCGCGTTTAAAATCATTCACGTTGAACGTCAGGAGTCGATCGACTTCTGACTTCTGTGCTGCCTTCACGATAAGAGCATCATATACTGCTCCGCCTGAGAGCCCAAGGTCGCTCATGCGCTTGACTGTTGCAAGATAATCGGATGAAGAAAGCGATACAACGGACGCGAACGGCAGGACACTTTCGTGGATAAGCCGCCACGCCAGTCCGGGAGTGATTCTGGGGCTTACCGGCAGCGTTGATAATACAGCGTACAGCTCAGCGATTGTATGCGAGGAGACAACCGGCTCGAATTCTTCTTCCCTGGCCTTCTTGAGCCACGGCAGGGCGCGATTATGCTGGGGATGCGGCTCCACGAGGGCGGCGACGAGCACGGAAGTGTCAAACAGAATTTTCATGCTTTTTTCCCGGACCCGACTTTTCGCAAACGCTCTTCTCGATGTGCGCGGACCGCTTCCATGAGGTCCCCTGTTGCGGCCCCGGTGAAAACGAGGACACCGTCTTCCAGCTTGAGCGGCGTTTCGTGTTCTACCGGTTTCAGCACCACCTCGTTTCCGTGTTCATCGAGTTCTATTTCGGCCCCCGGTTTTAGTCCAAGTCTGTCTCGAATTTCTTTCGGGACCACTACGCGTCCAAAACGGTCAAGTGTCGTTTTCATGTCAACCTCCAATAATTGCCATTATATCATACCAATTGGCAATAAGCAACACCAGTGTAATCAAGACTGTTGGGTATAGGCGGAAGGCGAAATAGAGTGGCAAAGACCGGATGGCAGCAGGCGTCAGAGGACAGACGTTATAATTGCGGATTCAGGCGTGCGGAATGAACTGTGCAGGGATTGTGAGGTGTAAGGAACGAGGAGGCAACAAAGGACAACAGAGTGTCCCTCACTCGTTTTCCTCGTCCCCTTCCTCTTCGCTCTCAGGAAAATGCGCCTTGATCCCCAGTTCCTTGATCTTCTTTCTGAGCGTGTTGCGGTTGATCCCGAGGAGGTTCGCGGCGCGCACCTGGTTGCCGTCGGTCTTTTTGAGCACAAGGGTGATGAGCGGCTTCTCCACCCGTTGAAGCACCATGGAGTAGATGTCGCCGCGATCGAGCCCGCCCATGCGGTCGACGAGGTCCGCCAGCTTTTCTTCGAGAAAATTCTCAAAGGAGATCGAAACGCCGTGGCCCGGCCTGAATATCTGGGGAGGCAGGGCGTCGGGGAATATCTTATCGCCCTGCGAAAGAGTGATGGCGCGCTGGATCGCGTTCTCGAGCTCGCGAACATTCCCTGGCCAGTCATAGGCCCGGAGGATCTTCAGGGTCTCCGGGGTGATGACCTTGACCTTCCCGCCGGCCCCGGACTGGTATTTTTCCATGAAGAACCCGGCGAGCTGGGCGATATCGTCCTTGCGCTTCCTGAGCGGAGGGATATTGATCTGGATCACGTTGAGCCGGTAGAAAAGATCTTCCCGAAATCTCTTTTCCCGCACCGCTTTTTCAAGGTTCTGGTGGGTCGCGGCGATCACCCGCACATCGGTCCTGATCGGCTCGGTCCCTCCCACGCGGTCGAACTCCTTCTCCTGGAGGACGCGCAGCAGCTTTCCCTGCAGCGGGAGGTTCATGTCCCCGATCTCGTCGAGGAACAGCGTGCCGCCTGCCGCTGCCTCGAATTTCCCGATCTTGCGGCTGATCGCCCCCGTGAACGATCCCTTCTCGTGCCCGAAGAGCTCGCTCTCGAGGAGTTCGGACGGGATGGCCGCCGAGTTCACCGCGGTGAAAGGCCGCCCGGCGCGCTTGCTGTGGTAATGGATTGCCCGCGCCACAAGCTCCTTTCCCGTACCGCTCTCTCCGTGAATGAGGACCGTGGCGTCACTCTCGGCAACCCGGCCGATGGTCTTGTAGATCTCCTGCATCGACGGTGTGTTGCCGACGAGCCCGCCTTCATATTTTTCCCGCACCTCGGCCCGGAGCACACTCACTTCGAGCGAGAGGCGCCTGACCTCCATGGCTTTTTTCACGAGGATGTTCACCTCGTCGAGGTCAAAAGGCTTGGTGATATAATCGAAAGCGCCGCGCCGCATGGCCTCGATGGCGTTCTGCATCGTGGCCTGGGCGGTCATGATGATGACGGAGATCCCCCGGCCTTCGCCCTGTATCTTCTCGAGCGCCTCGAGCCCGCTCATCCCCGGCATGCGGATGTCCATGAGAACGATCGCAATGTCCCCTTCATGCATGCGATCGAACGCCTCGGCCGCATCCTTCGCAAGCGCCGTTTCGATGCCCTCTTTCTCGAGCGACTTTTTGAGCACCCAGCGGACACTTTCGTCGTCGTCGACTATGAGTATGCGTTCAGTGGTCATAATTTTTGGACCGAGGCAACCGCGTTGCCGTGTTTTACGTCACGCCTCGGCGTGACTTGCTCCATAATCCGCACTCGAGTCATCCCGCCAGCGGCAGATACACGCTGAACGTGGTCCCTTCCCCCGCCTTGCTTTCGATCCGGATCGTCCCCAGGTGTTCCTGGACGATCTGGTACGAGAGCGCCAGTCCCAGCCCCACTCCTTTGTCTTTCGTCGTAAAAAAAGGAGTAAATATGTCTCCCAGGTGTTCCGGTCTTATGCCGGAGCCCGTATCGCTCACCTTTACGACCATGAGCCGGTGCTTCCTGCCGTCCGCCTGCACGCTCGTGAACAGATCGGACATCCTCGTAGTCACCGTGAGCCTGCCGCCGGACTGCATGGCCTCAACGGCGTTCTTGATGATGTTCAGAAAGACCTGGAGCAGCTGGTCATGGTCTCCGATGACATCGGGCAAACTCGGGTCATACTGCCGGGACAGAACGATGCCGCGCTGCCGCGCGCTCTCTTCATTCAGGATCAACACCCGGTCGAGAATACCGTGGATGTTGTGGCCTTTCCCCTCATGCTGCCTGACCCGGGTGAAATCGAGAATGCCTTCAAGCACGCTGTTCAGCCGGTCGGCCTCTTTCACGATGACATCAATATATTCCGTCAGGCCCCTGTTTCCGTCCTTGCAGGGTCCCTCGACGGAGCGGACCTCGGACCTCATGAGCTGTGCCGCACCCCGGATGCCGACAAGCGGATTCTTGATCTCGTGCGCGATCCCCGCCGCGATCTTGCCGAGGGCAGCAAGCCTGTCGGACCTCCTCATGCGCTCTTTGAGATCCCTGACGCTCGTCTGATCGCGGATGGTCAGGATCACACCCGTCGGCTGCGCGTCGCTGTCGGTCAGCACGCTCGTCACAAGCCCCGCGGGAAGCGGCGGGCCGTGTTTGACCGTGAGCTCCGCCTCGTAATCCGAATATGATCTCCCCGAGGCGAGGGTCTTTTCGATCTGGCCCACGATCGCCCTGTTATCGGAGAACACGGTCTCCACTCCTTTGCCGAGCGCCTCGGCGGCCGTAATGCCCGTCAACTCCTCTGCTGCCCTGTTCCAGATGATTATCCGCCCTTCGGCCGACACCACCACGACACCGTCGACAATGCCGGTCAGAACGTCTTCGGTAAAATCTTTGACCCGCGGTCGTAAAGAAGGCATGGTCTATAGATAACACAATAAATTCGAGTATTCAAGAGAATTTATGCTGTCCCGGCCTCCGCCACAACACGCGGAAATCAGCATTTTTGTAACTACTCAGGTGCTCAGGTCAGCCATGAGCGATAGGCGCTGTAAGCGTGCAGAGTAAAGATGCTTTACCGACACAGGCGCTGCGGGCAAAAGTACCGACTCTGCCGAATTTCAAGGACTTATAGCACGCTAAGCGACAGAGCGAGTGGCTGACCGGAGTAATTACGTATTTTTTGCAAAACAGGGTTGGCATGGGAACACCCATGCCAACCCTGTATCTATCGATCACGAGAACGGAACGCGGCATTACAGATTGTACGCTTTCTCACCGTGCTGGCTTTCGTCGAGCCCGACCATTTCCTGATCAGCATCGGCCCTGATCCCGATGATCGCCTTGATTACCATGAAGATCAAGAATGTCATGAACCCACTGTATACAATAGTGACTCCCACGGCAATCAACTGTGTCCAGAGCTGGCCCGGATTGCCGTACAGGAGGCCCTTCGCCCCGTTGATTGCCGGATCGGCAAAAACGCCCGTCAGGATAGCGCCGATGGTCCCGCCGATGCCGTGAATACCGAAAGCGTCGAGCGTGTCGTCATAGCCGAGCATAGGCTTGAGCTTGGCCACGGCATAGAACGGGATGATGCCGGCCGCAATGCCGATGACGATGGCGCCCGAAATATTCACGAATCCGGCTGCGGGCGTGATGGCGACGAGCCCGCCCACGGCGCCTGACGCCAGACCAAGGACCGTCGGCTTCCCGGAGTGCAGCCATTCGATGAACATCCAGGAAAGGGCCGCGACTGCCGTGGCCGTGTTCGTGTTGATGAACGCCACTCCCGCGAGACCGTTCGCCGCAAGGGCCGAGCCGGCATTGAACCCGAACCAGCCGAACCACAGGAGCCCGGCGCCGGTGATCACGAGGGTGAGGTTGCTCGGCAGGATGGCCTTTTCCTTCCGCTTGCCGAGGATCAGGGCGCCCACGAGCGCCGCGATGCCGGCATTGATATGCACCACAGTCCCGCCCGCGAAGTCGAGTGCCCCGAGCTTGAACAGGAAGCCTCCGCCCCAGACCCAGTGGGCGACCGGAACATAGACAATGGTCATCCAGAGCACGGAGAACAGGATCCATGCCGAAAACTTCATGCGCTCGATGTATGCGCCGCTCGCGAGGGCAACGGTGATCGCCGCAAAGGTGAGCTGATAGACGATAAAGATGAACTCAGGGATGGTCTTTGCAGCATCGGAGATGCTGTTCACCCCTACCCCCTTGAGGAACAATTTCTCCGCGCCGCCGATAATGCCGCGGATGTCCGTTCCGAACGAGAAGGTGTACCCGTAGATGACCCAGAGAATGCTCACGATGCAGAACGTGACAAAGGTCATGGCCATGGTGTTCAGTGAATCCTTGCGTTTCGCCAGGCCTCCGTAGAAGAGCGCCAGGCCGGGAATGGACATGAGCATGACCAGCGCGGTCGCCACGATCATCCACGCCGTGTCGCCCGTGTCGATCTTCGGTGCAGGCGCAGCTTCCTGCGCCATGACCACTGCCGGCGCGAACGCCGCGACGCTCACAAGAAGCAGCGCCATAATAATAAACTTTCTTGAACCAAGTATCTTCATTTTTTCCTCCCTATATGACAAATATTTATAACCGCAGAGTTCGCTGAGAGCGCAAAAATTAAATCTTAAAAACCTAAAACTGTCACCCTGAGCAACGCGAAGGGTCTCTCAACAAATTGATTCTGCATTACAGCGCCGTATCGCCGGTTTCGCCGGTCCTGATCCTGACCGCTTCTTTGACGTCTAAAACGAATATCTTGCCGTCTCCGACCTTGCCTGATCTGGCCGTCTTCACCACAAGGTCAAGCACCTGCTTGACGATGTTGTCGGGCACCACAAGTTCGATCTCCACCTTGGGAACAAAGTCAACGGTGTACTCCGCTCCACGGTAGACTTCGGTGTGGCCCTTCTGGCGGCCGAAACCCTTTACCTCTGAAACGGTCATGCCCTGGATCTTCATGCCTGCCAACGCCTCTTTCACTTCGTCCAGCTTGTAGGGCTGGATAATGCACTTGATGAGCTTCATTCGCACCTCCTGCGTTAATTAAGATAAGATCGGCTCGTCATCCTGCTCATCGCAGTGAAATTGCACGAACCGTGATCAAGTCCGTTTATCAGCGGCATCTACCGTTTGTGCAGTCTTCTGCCTGAGTGTATAGCAAAGCATATGCCACACAAAAGAAAGGACTGCTTCTCAAGAGATATATTGATTTTATGGATTATTTTTGAATTGCGATTAAAAAATGGGTGTGCATGATGATATTTTTAGGCTGTTTTTTATGCACTTGATTACAAAAGAGGCAGTGCCCTCAGACAGCGTTTAGTAAATGCAGAGGGCGGATATTACCGGCAGCCTGCGTTTCGTTACAGGGAGAGGACCAGCTGAAGAACAAGGGCAAGTTCGTCTTTGTGTGCGGCAAATACCGGGCAGGAGGGACAATCTCCTTTCATGATCTTTTTCCAGCGGGCCTTCTCTTCGTCCGGGAGAGAAGAGATGATGAAACTCCAGTCCATCTGCCAGCATCCCTTCTTCTCATTATAGGCAGGGCATGCGGATTCCCCGTGTTTCAGGCCCTTGACAAAACACTTCGGATTCTGCTCCCAGCACATGTTACCCATAGCCGCGGGTCTCCCGTGCAGCGAGAGAGAGAAACTACCCCTTCCCCTTCTTGCTGAAGCCGTATGTCCCGATCAATGCCCCCAGTGCGCGGTATTCATTTACATTCGGGCAGTACGCGATCGGTGCAAAGTTGTCGATATTGATCCTGTCGCCGTCCAGGACCTCTTCGTCGGCGTGCACAGCCACGACCTCTGAGATAAACAGGTCATGCGTACCGAGGTAGATGATCTGCTTCACCACACACTCGATATTAAGAGGGCACTCGTTGATAAGAGGCGCCTTAACCTTGTCGGATTCGCCCGCGGTAAACCCGACGGTCAGGAACTTATCGGTGTCCTTTCCCGACACCGAGCCGCAGTAATCGGTCTCCTTCAGCCACTTCTGCGAGGGAATATTCAGAACGAACTCCTTGGTCTCTTTGACAAGCCGGTGGGTGTGCCTCACAGGCCGTATCGAGACGCCGATCAGCGGAGGTTCCGAACAGAGTATGCCTGCCCAGGAGATCGTGGCGATATTCGGTTTTCCGGTCTTTCCTTGAGAGCTGATGAGCAGAACAGGAGCGGGATAGAGGTACGGTGAAGGCTTAAGACTCTTCTTCGCCATAAGGCCTCCCTGAAGAGATAACGCCATGCGATACGGACCGCAGGGCCTGGAACGCGGGACAATGACGCGCGGATTATCTTACGACAGCTTCATGGATCGCGGAACAGCGGATCATGAGTCCGCCCTCACCGTCCCGCCTGAGGGATTTCCCTTGCTCTCCTCGACCGCCTCCCATCCCTCACGGACGATGAGCGGAACCATGAGAAGCGCGGCAACGGGATCAGCCCACCACCACCCGAGCCAGGCACGAAGCCCGAGGCCCAGAAACAGCAAGACCGGGAGTAAGATGAAGACCGCGGTCTTTATGGCATCAGCGCGGAGCGCCCTGCTCTCCAATGCCTTTGCTGCGCTGAGCTTCATGAACGCAAACACCGGGATGGCGATGAAAGAGAGCATGGAGAGGACAAGACCGAAAAGGCTTTCATCGGATTTCTCTTTATAGTAGAGCTTTGAACCCGACTCATTTACTATATATAAAGACAGGAGAAAAAACGAAACGCCGACCACGAACAGCGCCCTCCGTTCCGCCAACGTACGGTCCTCCTTGTTCTTCCGCCCCTCCAGTTCCTGGCGGAGCCGCCACAGGAGCATTCCCGCCGAGACGGTCACGATGACGCTGTCCAGACCAAAGCCGACGAGCGCTATCGAATCGGCAACAATGCCGGAAACGAAAGCCGCGATCGCTGCCGCCACCGTCCATCCGATCGCAGCATACTCGAGGAGCACACCCTTTTTCAGGAGAGCTGTTCTGTCCACTCGCGTGACCTCCTTCTCCCTATTGCAATTTAAAACAATTGTATCCGTCTTCCCCTCTGTTGTCAACCATTCTCTTCTGACCGGGGGCGTAAAAAAGGAGGGAAAATAGTGCGCGGACGATCGCGCCTCATGCGGCCACCTCAACTCTTCGAGCGGAGCTTAACTACCCGGGACACTGTTTCGCTCAGTTCTATTAATTTATACGGTTTTCCCACGACGCCGGAAAATCCATATTTTGCATATTCCGCCATGATCGGATCATTGGAATACCCGCTCGAAACGATTGCCCTGGCATCCGGAGCGATTTCGAGCAGCTTCTTGATGGCTTCCCTGCCGCCCATGCCTCCCGGGATGGTCAGGTCCATGATGACCACGTCAAAAGGCTCTCCCGATTTCCGGGCACGCTCGTACAGCTCGATCGCCTCGGCGCCGTCTCCGGCCGGTGCTGTCTCGTAACCGAGTTTTCCGAGCATCGCGCCGGCAACGTCTCTCACCGCCTCGTCGTCATCCATCACGAGAATCTTTCCTTTTCCGGTGACCGGGTTGTCGTTTTTCGCCTCCGCGGCCCGGCTTTTGCCTTTCGACGCGGGGATATAAAGATGAAACACCGTGCCGGCCCCTAATTCCGATTCGAGCGTAATGTATCCGTCATGCTGCTTGATAATGGAATAGGTGGTCGCAAGCCCGAGGCCGCTCCCTTTCTGCTTCGTGGTAAAATAGGGATCAAATATCTTCGAGAAATGCTCCCGCGGTATGCCGATGCCCTGGTCCTTTATCGACAGGTGCACGTACTTTCCCGCTTTCAGCGGAAGCGCGTCACGCGGGCCGATGACGACATCCCGGCATTGTATGGTGATAACACCGCCGTCCGGCATGGCCTGATCGGCGTTGATGATCAAATTATTGATGACCTGACTCATCTGCCCTTCATCCACTTCAACGGGCAGGAGATCATCGGGAAGGGAAAGTTCGCATCTTGTGCCGGACCCGCGCAGGGAAAAACGCGTTGATTCCTGTATTAATTCCGCGATCGAGGCTGATTTTTTGACCGGCTGGCCGCCCCGGGAAAAAGTGAGCAATTGCTGCGTAAGGTCCTTTGCCCGAAAAGACGCCCTCTCCGCTTCGGTCAATTTTTCATACACCCTGTCTCCCGGACGCGCGTACATCTTCGCCAGCTCAATATTGCCCGCGATGGCCATCAGCAGGTTGTTAAAATCATGGGCGATCCCACCGGCAAGAAGCCCCACGGATTCGAGTTTCTGGGCCTTGATCAGTTCTTCCTCCATTTTCATCCGGTCGGTGATGTCGATGATGCTGACCAGCATTTTGTTGATTTCCAGTTTTGTGGAAGGAATGGACATACTTATCCATATATGGACGTTCTTTCCCTGGAACGTTTTATTCACGGTTTCCGCTTCAAAATACGCTTTACCCTCGGAGATCGCAATAAGTTCATCTTTAAAAACGTTATAGGATTCCGGCGTGAATATTTTGTCGAGAGATTCAAGCATCTCGCCCTTGCTTTTGGCCCCGTATAATTTTAGGGTAACATCGTTGACATCCAGTATCTTTATCATGCGCGCGGCTTTTTTCAGAAATTCCGGATGTTCGTCAATATACGCCCGCAGGTCCGCAACTCCCCGGGCCTTCAAATTATCCAGCGCCTTTTTTAATTCCGAGATGTCCTCTTCCCACAGCGATACCGCGGCGGTATTGAATATATTATAGTATCGCGTTTTGCTCCTCAGTAATTCCTCTTCCACCCTCCTGCGTTCGGTAATGTCCCGCACGATGTCCTGTGATCCCACCACCTTCCCGTCTCTCACGATCGCCGATGAGCTGACCTCGACATCGAACCAGCGGCCGTCCTTAGAGCGTATCTTGCCGATGAAGTTTTCATACGTTCCCCGCTCCCGCAATTTCTTCAGCTCCGATTCCGTCCGGGGGATCTGTTCGGGAGGAATGACGTCGAGGATCTTCATCTTCAGAAACTCTTTTCGCGAATAGCCGAACAGTTCCGTCGCCTTCTTGTTCACATCGATGTAATTGAAATCCGCATCGGTGATGAATATAGGATCGATCGCGTTTTCGAACAGGTCCCGGTATTTTTCCTCGGACTCTCTCAGCACCTCCTCAGCTATTTTCCGCTTGGTGATATCGGTAATCATCCCGAAGGATCCGGCGAACCGGCCTTTGGCGTCAAGAGCGGGACTGGCGGAGAGAATCCCCCAGAGGAACGATCCGTCCTTTTTCAGGAAACGCAGATCGAACACGTCCTTGAATTTCTGTTTGCGGCGTTCGAAACTCTGCATGGCCTTTAAACGGTCTTCTTCGGCAAGAAAATCGAATGGGCTTCTGCCGACGAGCTCCTTCACGCCGTAGCCGAGCATCTCCGCCATCCGTTCGTTCACATAACTGGTCTTGCCCTCCCCATCCAGCATCCATACGCCCTCCTGCGCCGTATCGATGATCCGTCGGAATTTTTCCTCGTTCTCGTGCAACGCCTCCTCAGCCTGTTTTCGTTCCAGTTCGGCCGAGGCGCGGACCGCGAAGATCCTCAGCATTGATTGAGCTGTTTTGGGGTTTTCCAGCGGCTTGGTGCCCAGGATGTTCATGATCCCGATCGCCTTTTTTGCAGAGTCGAAGAGAGGCGTGCCGATATAGCTTTCAATGTGCATTTTCGACAGCAGTTCGTCGTGCGGGAACTGCTGCCGCACGTCGCGCGGATAGGACCGCAGGATCTGTCCGACAACGTTTTCGCAGGGTGAGTTGGCCAGAGAGTACTCAAAATTATCAGCGATCTTTCCATGATCGTATACGGCAAGGGTCTTTATGACATCAGGCGCACCCTTCGACAGTTCGCCGACGATCGCGTAATCGACGTTCAGCGTTTTCGCAAGGTGTTTTACGACAGAACGGAAAAAAGCTTCACCCGTTGCCGTGGAGATCCCGTTGGCAATGGCGCGCACGGCCTTCTCGACCTCTTTTTGTTCATCACGCGATGCTTCCAGCTCACGCATCCGCCTGCGCATTTCCTCTAATTCATGGATAAGCTGCGCCTTTGCTTTACCTTCATCATTCATGGAGAATTTCCTGAACATAATTACCGCCTCAGTCATACTGCCCGCGCCTCGGACACAAGAGCTATCATATCACAAATATTTCAGGCTTGCCCGCAACGCGGGCCGTCATCCCCTGCGCGGCCGTTCTTTCATAAACTCGCCGAATTTCGCGTCAGCTTTCAGGATATGATCGATGATCCAGTCAACGACCATCTGGTTCGTGGTAACCGAAAGGTCGTAGGAACTGCCGTGCACTCTCGGGACCGCAGCTTCTTTTTCCAATTCTGAGAGATTTTCGAGATATTGTGCGTGGTGAGCCTTGTGCTGCTGATACCCATGATAGCAATGATCTTTCATGTAACGCTCTTCATAGGCGAAGTGCGTCGCCGCGTACTCCTCGAGAAATTTGAGCGTCCCGTCTATCTCATCCTTGCATCGGTGCTGTTTTATCGCGGTAACAAGATTGTTGATCCGGTTGAGCAATTCTTTATGCTGGCTGTCGATCTCATCGACCCCCACCGAAAGATCTTTCGTCCACTGCATGATGAATATCCCCCTCTCCGAATGGAAATCCGGAGAATTTAGATTGCCCTATTCGTTTTTAAATTGTAACAAGCAACTCCTGATGCTGTCAATGTGATAAATAATGCAATTTTCTGAGTATATTCAAGGCACTCTACAACTATGAATTTACATTATTTTTTTGTTTTTACAAGTTTAACTTGACAACATTCTAAACCGCACATATAATTAATACTAAAGTGTACTAAGAGTACACATATACGCTACCGACAAAGGCAAACTATCTGAGAGGATAGGGCGCAAAGCCACTGGTCCACGCGGCATGAAACAATGCCGATGGACAGCAGGGTTCCCGAAGTAGTGACGAGCGTTATCAGTAACGCCGCACAAGCCCATACCTTTCAGGTATGGGCTTTTTTTTGGAGGTAAAGGCCATGTTACTTATTATCATGCTCATAATAGCAATCATGTTAGTCCCCCTGCCGGCGAATGCTGATGACAATAATACGGAACAGCTGGCCCTGCTCATCTCACTTGCAGCCGCAGATTACAAACAAAGCGTAGACATGTTCTATCACAACGATGGATATCATGAGCTTAATCCGATCTTGGGAACAAATCCGAGCCGGTCGAATATGCTCGCATTCGGGGTTATCGGGGTCGGGCTGACCTATTTCATGGCAGATACCCTGCCCAAACCCTGGAGACAAATATTCATTGACTCGGTCATCGCAAGTGAACAACTGAATGTCGAGGAAAACCACCGTGCCTATACGGGTTGGAATGTAAGCGGGCCGCCCGTTCGCGGACGGCTAATAAACGGGATCCCGATCGTGGTGTGTATCAGATTTTAAGCGTAATCTTTCTGCTTGAAAAAAGTTGAAGTCTTCTTTAGAAACAGGCAACGGCCGGGTCCGTATTATTGTTTTTTCTGTTCTCTGTCATCTTACTTCTGTCTTCTGTCCTCTGTCTTCTCCCTCATCCGGTAATACTTCTCTATCTCTTCGATAAACCTCTTTCGGTCGATCAGAGGAATGTTAATGCCTTCACCCGAGGAGCCGGGTTCGGTGTAAAAACGTTCCGGCAGGAAGTCGTCTTTTCTCGTAAAGCCGTTTTCCTCATTATAGCGCCGTTCGATAAGAACGATCTCTTCGCCGATCGTCATCAGCCCCTGTCCGGTGAAGGACGATCCCGTGGCAGCGGCAAGCGCGTGCGCGTACTCTTCGATCGACGCTCCGAGGAACGCGAAAGCGCAGACCGCGAGCGAATCCACAACCGCGTTCCTGTCCTCGGCGATCTTGATCATCCTTGCCTTGCCGTCAAAACTGAAACGGTCCGTGGCAATGGGTTTCCGCAGGATCTCCTCGCTGATGGGATAGGCGCGGAGATGGCACCCTCCACGTGTCGACGTGCAGTAGGCGAGCGCCATGCCGTAAGAACCGCGCGGATCATAGGCAGGGAGCTCCAGTCCCTTCACGCTCATCGAGAGCTCCGTCCTGCCAAGCTCCGCGCAGAACCTCCGGGAACCTTCGGCCAGTTTATCACCCTCGCCCTCACGATACGCGGTCTTGCGCACCATCTCGAGAATATCATCCGGCGAAAGGAACTGTCCCCGCGCTTCGCCATAGGCCGCGAACGTGGCCGCCGTTGAGATGGTGTCCATGCCGAGAGCGTTGCACAGAAGATTCGCCTTGATGATGGACTCGGCATCCGAGTTCGCGTTCAGGGCGCCGAAGTGGGACAGCGTCTCGTACTCGGGCATGGGCCTGCCGCAGGAGGTGAGCTTCTTGCACTGGATGGGACAGCCGATACAACCGTGCTTCTTCGGGCCGAATTCCCGCTTCAGACTTGGGCCGGAATACGCGCGCGATGCAGGGAAAAAGGTCTTCTTGAAATTCTCCGTTGGCGCCATCCTGCGCTGGCCCACGATGTCAACGAGCGTTGACGTGCCGTATTCGGCCAGACCCAGCTCTCCCATGACCACGGGCGACGCGCGCAGAAGCCGCATCACGTCGTCCAATGCCTTCTTGAACTCCGATGGATTTGCAACAGGGACCTTTTGAGAACCGTTCACCACAACGGCCTTCAGGTTCTTGGCCCCCATGACCGCGCCGAGCCCCCCGCGGCCCGCGGAGTTCGCCCCGCCGATCATGATGTTCGCGAACCGGACGAGCTTTTCCCCTGCCTGGCCGATGCAGGCCGTGGTCCCCGCTTTTTCCAATAACTGATTAACTTCCTGACACCCCCTGCCCCAGAGTTTCGAAGCGTCCTTGATCTCTACTCTGTCGTCGTGGATCTCGAGATACACCGGGGAAGATGCCTTGCCCGTGATCATGAGAAAGTCATAGCCTGCTGACTTAAGCTTGACGGGAAATGTGCCGCCGACCGAAGATTCGCCGATCGTTCCCGTGAGAGGGGAACGCGTGACAACAGACATGCGCGACGAAGCGGGCGCCGGCGTGCCGCAGAGCGGGCCCACGGCAAAGATCATCGGCATGCGGGTGTCGTACGGGTCGAGCTGAAAGAAATCCTTCATCAAGTGGACCCCGAGTCCCCTGCCGCCGATGAAGGAGGTCAGGAGCTCCTCAGGGATCTTCTCGGTCCAGTATCTTTTCGAAGTAAGATCAACGTGGAGCGCTTTGCCGTGCCATGCGTTCATGGGAGGATGATAATCCATTTAGCGTGAGGAGGTCAATAACAAATAAGCGGCGTTTCCGCAGTATCGCGGAAACACCGCGCATATCAATGCCCATTGCTCCGGTGAGTATCAGAAATATATATTGAGCGCCAGCGACACGTCGAAGCCGCTCCCATCCAATTTCTTCACGTCGTTGATCAGTGTGCTCACGGGCATGTCAACCCCGTTTAGTTTATAAGAGCTTGCTTCGTATTTTACGAAGTACATCTTCGCGCCAGCCGTGATCGACATGTTCGGTCTGATGAACCGCTCGAACTCACCGGTCAGGTGGAAGCCGATCGCGGGATCATAATCCACCACAGTGTGGTCAAAGCCCGCGTCCCTCAGGTCCACGTCGAGCTGACCTCCGAAATAAGCGCCCACGCCGATGCCTGCCTTGAACTGGCCCGTGTCCGAGGTCGGGAACTTGCGCTTGAGCGTTGCGAGCACATAGGTCCGAGTAAAGGTACCTTCCGCATTGTTCACGGCCGGAGTGAGCGTGCTCACCTGCCCGCCGAAGTCGAGGTTGACGTCGCATTTCTGCGTGATGCCGTATCCGATGCCCACACCGAACCCCGCCCCGCCGCCGCCGCTGATCTTGACCGTCTCGCCCGACGTGGTTGTCCCCACGTCCACAGAACTGAACCCTGCCCCGAATGCCCCATGAATGCTGACGCTGGTCTTCCCTTTCGTGTCAAGCATTGCTTGAGGCTGAGCAGGCTGTGCTTGCGCGGCCTCCGGCTGGACCTCCTGAGCTTGCATCACCTGCGGCTGAGCGTCCTGCGCAAGGGCCATGGTCCCTGAACCAAGCGCCGCAACCAATGCGACCATTCCCGCAAACACCGTCTTCCTGAAATTGTTTTCCATCATAATTATCCTCCTGTAATAAATATGTAGACACCAATATGTCACCGTAGCGATTTTAATTTATCTTTATTTTTATCGAGAGTAAAGTGAATATTACCCGACATAATAAAAGTTTTTTCATGAACCACCCGGTTCACGGCATCGGCGAGCACGGTCGCACAAACCTTTTGACAGAACATCACATTATCTCTATAATTACCCATTATGACTGAAAAGATCGGTGTAATCGGCGCGGGGGCGTGGGGCACGACGCTGGCCATCCTGCTCGCGGACAAAGGGCACGACGTGACCCTCTGGGTGTACGAGAAAGAGCTTGCCGAAGAAATGGCGCGCACGCGAGAGAACCGCACGTATCTTCCGGGATTCACCCTGCCCGTATCCATGAAGGTAACATCGTCCATAGAGTCCGCGGTCAGGGGGAAAACAGCCGTGCTGTCCGTTGCGCCTTCCCACACGGTGCGCTCCGTGGCGGCCCGGTTCGCGCCATTTCTCCTGGACACGGCCATTATCATCAGCGCGTCCAAAGGCATCGAGATCGAGACGCTCATGCCGCTTTCCGAAGTGTTCAAGGACATCCTGCCCAAACGGTTCCATAACCGGCTTTGCTTTCTTTCCGGCCCGAGCTTCGCCAAAGAGGTCGCTCAGAAGATGCCGACGGCCATCACGCTTGCCTCGTATGATCCTGATATCGGGAAACATGCGCAGAACATCCTGAGCACGCCGTATTTCAGGGTCTATACCAATCCTGATGTCATGGGAGTGGAACTTGCGGGCTCTCTCAAGAACGTCGTCGCCATCGCTGCCGGAGTGCTCGAAGGAATGGGCTACGGCTTTAACACCGTTTCGGCGCTGCTCACACGGGCCCTCGCGGAGATGGCGCGTTTAGGAGTTGCCATGGGCGCCAGTCCCCTCACCTTCTCGGGCCTCGCGGGCATGGGCGACCTTGTTCTCACCTGCATGGGTGGATTGTCGAGAAACCGCACGCTCGGTACGCGCCTCGGCAAAGGCGAAAAGCTGGACGACATCCTGAAAGGCACGAAGACCGTTGCCGAAGGTGTCAAAACCGCCAAGGCCGCGAGAGAGCTCGCGAATAAATACCATGTCGAGATGCCCGTGGTGGAAGAGGTCTATCAGTTGCTCTATGAGAACAAAGACCCGAAACAAGCGGTAAAGGATCTGATGGCCAGAGAGCTGAAAGAGGAGTGAACGATTGCAGAGTAAGGAGACGATCAAAATGATAAAGTTCCCCGCCGCAATGATCGCATGTATTGCCATTCCACTGATATGCGTTAATGCCCATGCCGAGGTGAAGACCATCGAAGCGGACAGCACGTACATCATGGGTGATAACGACAGCAAGGTCGATGCCCGGCGCGTCGCGATCCAGGAGGCGAAGAGGAAGGCGCTCGAATTCGCCGGAACCTATGTCGAAAGCCTGACGCAGGTCAAGGACTATCAGCTCTCAAAAGATGAAGTGAAGTCCTATACCGCCGGCGTCATGGAGACCGAGGTCGTATCAGAACAGATGCGCGGCACCACGGAGCACCCGGAGATCTACGTCAAAACACGGTGCAAGATAGACACCGACGTCCTCTTGAAGCAGATCGAGCGCTACCGGGAAAATGAGGACCTCAAGGAACAGGTCCAAGCCACTGCCAAAGAGAATGAAGATCTGAGGAAAGAACGTGAGGCGCTCGTAAAACAGCTCGCGGCCGAGAAAGACAAGTCGAAGGCTGATGCGACACGGCAGAAACTGGACACCGTTCTTTCACAGGAAGAAGCAAACGACGATACGAACAAGGTTTGGAATAATTATGCGCTTCAATTGGCGTTCGGCGACGGAAAAGAACACGACCGGGAAATAAAGCCGGCGGAACTGGACAGGTCATTTGCTGTTCTGCAACGGGCTGTAAAAATGAACCCTCAAAATCTCAGGGCCCGGATGATGCTTGCCTCCATCTACGAAAGACGAGGCAATACGTCCGCCGCGGAAAGCGAATTTCGTTCCGCCGTACAGCGTGACCCCTCCAATCCTCTCGCCCATTTGAGACTGGGCAACCTGCTCAAGGAGAGGGGAAGATATGAAGAAGCGCTGAACGAATTTCGTGTCGTGGAACGCGTTCGTCCTCACGACCCCTGGATGCTCTTCTCTACCGGCATGACCTACAAGGCCACGGGCAGGTGCGGAATTGCGGTTTCGTATCTCAAGAGATTTTTAGGGGATGACAGAGCGAATCAGCACCCGCAGATGAGAGAACGAGCCGCGGAAACGATCAGGGAGTGCGGGGGGGAAAGACAAGGTCGACCACTGCGCCCCCGATATCGATGAGAAAACTGAAGACCTCCCCTTCAAGATATTATGGATAGATCAGATCTTACAAAGCTCCTTCAGGGCGTTCGCTCCGGAAAAGTAAATATCGAGTCCGCCCTGGACAGGCTCAAACATCTCCCCTTCGAGGACGTTGTTTACGCCCACATCGACCACCACCGCCATCTGCGGCACGGCATGCCTGAGGTGATCTACTGCGCGGGGAAGACCGTGGACCAGATAACGGGCATCTCCAAACGCATGCTCGAAGCAGGGAGCGACATCCTCGCTACGCGGGCCGATGAAAAGGTCTACCAGGCCGTAAAAAAGCTCGACCGCCGGGCAATATATCACAAGGCCTCGCGGGCCATCGTGATACTGCGCAAAAAGAAGACCCTGACCAGGGGGACCATCCTGGTGATCACTGCCGGCACATCGGACATCCCGGTCGGCGAAGAGGCCGCTGTCACGGCAGGGATGCTCGGCAGCAGCGTAGAGACCGTCTACGACGTAGGGGTTGCCGGCATCCACCGCATCTTGAGCAAGAAGGACCTCCTCGACTCCGCGCGGGTGATCGTCGTGGTCGCCGGCATGGACGGCGCGCTCCCCTCCGTAGTGGGCGGCCTGGTGGATAAACCGGTGATAGCCGTGCCGACAAGCGTAGGCTACGGCGCCGGGTTCCAGGGCATTGCCCCGCTCCTTACCATGCTCAATTCCTGCGCCTCGGGCGTGGCCGTGATGAATATCGACAACGGCTTCGGCGCCGGCGTGCTGGCGCACAGGATAAATCTGATTGGAGAAATATCCAAATAGCAAAACGTCAACAGCAAACCCTTGAAGTTTGAATTATTGGCTATTGTTATTTATTTGAGATTTGGATTTTGTGATTTGTAATTTACCATTATGACCCTTGCCTACTTTGACTGCTTTTCCGGCATATCCGGAGACATGACGCTCGGCGCCCTGGTGGACGCGGGGGTGAGCATCGACGCCCTGCGCTCTGAGCTCTCCAAGCTCAACCTTCCCGGTTACAGGATCACGGCCGGGAAGGTCACTCGCTCGGGCATCGCCGCCACGAAAGTGAATGTAGATCTCGACGAGAAAAAACAGCCTGTCCGCCATCTTTCGGACATCAGAACGATCATTGAGAGCTCTCTCCTCTCTCAGGCTGTTAAACAGAAGAGCATCCGGATCTTCGAGAGGCTTGCAGAAGCCGAAGCAGCGGTCCACGGCACCACCCCCGACAAGATCCACTTCCATGAGGTGGGAGCTGTCGACGCGATCGTGGACATTGTCGGTTCGGTCATTGGCCTGGATTTACTCGGCGTCACAGAGATACTTGGCTCTTCCATAAATCTGGGCACCGGTACCATCCGCAGTGCGCATGGAACGCTTCCCGTACCCTCGCCCGCCGCTTCGGAG
>DATDRO010000118.1:0-3215 GCA_035291685.1 Nitrospirota bacterium
CCCGTTCATCAGTCAGCCGTGACTTATGATATTTTCCCTTGGACACCGTGTCGCCCGTAGCATCAGCAACATCAGCAAGAGCTCTGGGAAGGGGCGGCGCCATGTCACCGTCGGTTCGAATGACTTCAGACCGGTGGGCAGCTTCGAGTCGGGAAAATATCTCCGGCTGTAAAAAAACCTTCAGGGCCAGCATGAACGTGACGACCGTAAGGGCGAGATAAAAGGAATAATGGGCTTCTCGAGAGATGCCGAGAGAAGCGGAAAACAATGCATAGAAGATACAGAAAAAGCAGAGCGCAAAAAAGAGGGCAAGCAAGGTCCGAAGCCAGGAGAGGCTTATCTTCTCAATCGAGGAAAAACTCTGCTTGATCCTTGCAGAATAGGCGGCGATCAGCCGGAACGACAAAAGTAAATATACTACCTTCTGGAGCACCGCGGACAAAAGTCCTGCATTCAGCGGAGAAATGCGCAGGCCTTCCAGCGAATCCTTCATTGATGCCCACATCAGGACTTTCTCGTTCGCGTTCATAAAGTAAAAAGGGAGTAGAAACAGGACACTTACTACCGCGGGGAGAATATGAAGAAGCTGAATCCATAAAGTAGTCGGACGTTTTGACGAAGACAATTCTTTCACGTAGAAGTAGAGACTGGGCCCGACCAGATAATATCCGGGCCAGAGCACTCCTATCAGTCGCGGGTATCTGGCATAAGAGTTTGTTACATCCAGAAAACCGTCAAGGAGTCCGAGGCAGTTCGTAAACAGAAGTGCTGCAAGAAACAGGTTTGCCCTGCGGTTCCCTTTGCGCATGACCGCAAGCACGATCGCGAGAAAAAGACCCTGCACAGCGCCGATCAGGATCGCCACTGCCAGCACGCTGTTGAACGATTCCTGCATTCTATCGAATCACCTGCCCGAAGGTATTTTGCGCTTTCCAAACGAGTAATGACGTCAAGTATTGATGAAGAATACCATAACGCCCGCAAGAAGGGCAACATTTTATTATGAGGCTTTGTGCATATTAGGAAACATAATTTTATTAAAGTGTGCTTATTGATAATAGCATTTAGACACTCGGATTATATTCAGAACAAACAAAAAGCCCTTCACCATCTTTCAGGCAAAGGGCTTTAATGACAGTGACGTACCTTGATATATATCAGGCCCGGCTTAAGGGTCATCCTACCAGCAGAGCTTCCCGTCCGCGATGGCCTCGACATGCCCCGTAGCGAGATTGAAAATACCATGGCCAATGAACTTGCCGACGGTGTTGGTAAAGAAGCCCGTACCTTCAACAATATTCAGCCGACTGTTTACGCGATAGACAAGCGGCATCTCCGTAGGATCCAGAATCGCATCATCGGTCTGTTTCAAGGTACTCCCATCCGGCATGAAGAGAGTCAACGTACTGCTCATATGTATTGTTCCATCGTCCCCCACTTTGATTTCCCTCGGAACAATAGCAGTCACCCCCACAACAGGAGGCTGACCTTCCATACTGGCCACCATAGTACCTTTGTACATAGCAAAAACATTCGCCGGGTCAATTGAAGTTGCCTCTGACTGAACACTCACCGGAATGCATCCTGACTCCGCCCTGGCCTCCTGGCCCATCAAAACCATAAAACCGAAAAATACCAAACACACAACTTTGAATCTTGACATAGCAAACCTCCCTTTTTGAATTTGATGAAACGAGATTACCAGAAAAGGAAGAGATTGTCGTCCTATCCGATAGGAAAGGACATCTTTTTTATGCAGAAATTACAGAATGTTATGAGCGAATGCTGATATTCAGAAAAAGAAAGGGAATGAAAAAGAGTCGCTGTTACACCCGCACCCGAAGATCGAGGGCGACTACTTGCTCTGCCCACCCCCGGTGTTTCCTGAATTCCGAGGGGGTCATTCTGATATGTTTACCGAAGGCATTAAGGAGAGAAGATAACACCGAAATTGCACTGGGCTTTGAGAGTTACGCCTATTCATCGGATGTTTCCGCCTTCTTGGCAAGCGCCGCCGTTTTCATTGGACGCACTTTCCGGTACACCGAGAGCGGTGAACCGGCTTTGCCGTCAACCTTCAACAGATCCCGTTCGATCGAAATGCCGAAGTGGCGCTCATTTGCCTGGAGATACGGCTGAATGAGCTGCCAGTCCTCCTGCGTCATCTCGGCGAATTCAGCCCCGTTGAGTTTGTCTTTGCCGATCGTTTGATGGGGATCGCGCACAAAGATCGCGCCGCCGGAAGCGAGCGAAAAAAGGTTTGATCCGGGATAAGGCGCTTGCTGGCTGCGGACCGCGCCTTGGTCGTCGAATTCCACGCCGTTCAATACGACGAATCCCCCGCCCTTGTGCGGATCACCGGCCATGAAGGATTCCGCGAGAAAATCCAGACAGGTGCCGTTGATGATCACGCGCGGACGGCCTGCCGCGTTGATGAGCGGGCGGCCGGCCGCATTGCCCATGATGAATACTTCACCGCCCTTGGCGCCGTACATGAATGCCTGGCCCACATCACCGTGCACCACGAGCGTTCCGCGCTTGAGTATCTGACCGAGCTGGTCCTGAGCGTTGCCGTGGATCTGGATCTCCATACCGTCGATACCGGACGCGAGATAGTCGCCGGAACTGCCATACACGTCGATGCGGACGCCGTCGGTCGCGGGCCCGAAGCTGCACCCGGTGAACCGCTGGCCCTTGAGCCCGTATACGATGAACTGTTTCCAGCCCTGTCGAAATGCCTTGGCCATCAACAGCGCATCGCAATCATCGCCCTCGGGCGGGAAATCCCTGCTGAAGACCACCAGTGTCCCGTCTTCCCGCTGCGGCGCCCTGAGCTGATCGCGCGTGGAAAAATCTACCCGCTGATACCGGGAGGATTGGCTGGTTGTAATCGCAGGTACGGCATCAAGAATCCGGTTTATTCCTCCCTGGAGAAGATGCAGCAGAGCGCTGCGTTTATTGGGGCCGCAGTCGTACCGGCGGTCCTGCAGGAGTGAAAGCACCTGCAAAGCGGTCTCGAAGCTCTGGTCATCAAACGCCGCGGCCGTGCATATCGCATCGATCGCCACTTGAACCTGATCAAGGTCCCAGGAAAGGAACGCGGTTATAAGCTCGACGAATAACTCATTCGCTTTGCGCGTAGAGAGGCCGGCGGCGATCCGGGCGCCCCATGTATCCTCTATCGTTGCTTTCCGGTCAGGATCGATCCTCCACTG
>DATDRO010000119.1:0-15154 GCA_035291685.1 Nitrospirota bacterium
CGATGACGGACTACAAGGCGCTGCTCATCCTGATTACGGTAACGGTCATTTTCCTTCTGGAAGGTATCATTCCGCACTATCCCGACAGGGTCCGACGCATAGCGCATGCGCTCCCCCATGCTTCGGGGTGATCACGAGAGGGCTGGCCCTTTCGTGAAGCGAAGCGCGTGAGATTCCTCCCCAACTCCACCAAATATTTTATCCCTCACTTGAGGGGGCTCGAACCCAGGGAGTTTGAGGGAAAGACTTCCCCCTGCCTTTAGGAGAGCTCACGATGGGACCTACCACCTGCCCTCACTTGGAAGAGTGTCTGCAATCCACGTGACCACATGAAAAACCCCTATATAAAAACTGCTATACTTAAATCATTCACTATAATTCAATAAAGAATCATCAGCAAAAGCGTTCTTGACGCCAAAACAGATCAATCTTTGGCCGAAAAGTGGGGCGACAGAGAATATGCGCCAATCCAATGATGAAATCTGGACCTGGCTACTGCCCGATGTAGCGCGTCAGATCGACAGATCGACATGGTTGCGAAGCGGTGTCAAATGGATCGTCTTTGATGACGAACACCGGATCAAGGGCCTTGCCGAAAAGCTCGCGCTTTTTATCGACGCCGGGGAGATCGTGAGCGCAAAATTCTGGAACGGGAACCCGAGCGCGATCAATGTCTACCCGCTGGACCGGGACCACGGGAAGACCAGGAATATCCTCAAGGACCTCGGCGCGCGGTACGTTCTGGTCTGGGAGTACGATTATGCAATGGTCAGGAATTTTCTATCTCCGTTCACGTTTGCCTATTCATGGTTCTCCAAGTTCAGGACGATCATTCAAAGCCGCGGGATCGCCGGCAGCATGAAATTATTGGGGGAAGCTCTGCGGCAGGGGCGCGACAGGGAGTAACGGAACAGAAGCCTTGACCGGGAGGATTGATCATGAAGAGAAGGATGATCACGGTTGACGGGTGCACGGCCTGCGCCCACGTGGTGCACGCCGTGAATGAGCTCATCACGATCTATCCCATCACCCCTTCCTCGCCCATTGCCGAGATCTGCGATGCAAAATCGGCCAAAGGAGAAAAGAACATCTGGGGGACCGTGCCCGCGGTGAATGAGATGCAGTCCGAGGCGGGCGTTGCCGGGGCCGTTCACGGGTCCCTCACGACCGGCGCCCTCGCCGCCACGGTATCCGCTTCCCAGGGGCTGCTGCTCATCATGCCGGACATGTACAAGATCGCCGGCGAGCTCACGCCGACCGTCTTCCATGTTACGGCCCGCGCCCTTGCGTGCCAGGGTCTCTCCATTTTCGGCGACCATTCGGATGTCATGGCAGCGCGCTCCACGGGCTTCGGCATGCTCTGCTCCAAAAACGTTCAGGAGTCCATGGACTTCAGCCTCATTGCCCAGGCGGCGACTCTCGAATCAAGGGTGCCCTTCCTGCACTTCTTCGACGGCTTCAGGACCTCTCATGAGATCCAGAAGATAGAGGAACTCACCTTTGACGATATGCGCTCAATGATAGATGATGATCTTGTTCTCGCGCACCGCGCGAGGGGGCTCACCCCGGACCGGCCCGCCATACGGGGCACATCGCAAAACCCGGATGTCTACTTCCAGGGCAGGGAGACGGTGAACCGGTATTACCAGGCGACGCCCGCCATCGTTCAGAAGGCCATGGATAAATTCGGGGGCTTGACAGGAAGGCAATACAAGCTCTTCGATTATTCCGGCCATCCCGAGGCGGACCGGGTCATCGCAATCATGGGCTCGGCGGGGGACACCGTTCTGGCCGTCATCAACGCGCTGAATGCGAGGGGAGAGAAGCTGGGCCTTGTCCAGGTGAGGCTCTTTCGGCCTTTTTCCGTCGAGGCCTTTGCAGCTTCCCTTCCGGCAAGCGTCAAGGCCATTGCGGTCCTCGACCGGACCAAAGAGCCCGGCGCGATCGGCGAGCCCCTTTACCTCGACGTCCGCGCGGCAATTGATGAGGCGGGGGCCAAAGGCATCCAGGCAGGGAAAACGCCGCCCCTGATCGTGGGGGGAAGATACGGCCTGGGATCCAAGGATTTCACCCCTGCCATGGCAAAGGCGGTCTTTGACAATGTGCGGGCCCCCGAGCCCAGGAACCATTTCACCATCGGCATCACGGACGACGTGACCCTTTCCAGCCTGCCTGTCGACGAGTCTTTCAATATTGAGTCCAAAGGCGTTTTCCGCGCCCTGTTCTTCGGGCTGGGCGCGGACGGCACCGTTGGCGCCAACAAGAACACCATCAAGATCATCGGTTCCCGCACGGACAACTTCGCCCAGGGGTACTTTGTCTACGATTCCAAAAAGTCCGGCGCCATGACCGTGTCGCACCTGCGCTTCGGCAAGGAGACGGTGCAGAACCCCTACCTCCTGCCGAAGGCGTCCTTTATCGCCTGCCACAACCCCTCGTTCGTGGAGCGGATCGACATGCTTTCCCGGGCCGAGGCCGGGGCGACCTTCCTGCTCACGACCTCTCATTCGCAAGACAAGGTCTGGGACACCCTGCCCGCGGAGGTGCAGGAGCATCTTATTTCAAAGAAGATGAAGTTCTACATCATCGACGCCTTTCCCCTCGCTGAGGAGCTCGGGCTCGGCAGCCGGATCAATATGATCATGCAGACCGCCTTTTTCGCGATCTCCGGCGTCATTCCGAAGGAAGACGCCGTGGCGTTCATCAAAACCGAGATCGAGAAGACCTACGCAAAAAAGGGCGAAGCAATCGTTGCCATGAACTACGCGGCAGTGGACAAGGCCCTTCAGAACATCAAAAAAGTTTCCATCCCGGACAAAGTCACGAGCACCATCGGGATGAGGCCGCCGGTGCCTCACGATGCCCCCGAATTCGTCAAGAGCGTGACCGCTCCGATGATCGCAGGCAAGGGAGATGCGCTTCCCGTTTCAGCCATCCCTCCTGACGGCACCTGGCCCACGGGGACGACGCAGTACGAGAAGAGGAACATCGGCGTGCATGTCCCCATCTGGGAGCCGGACATCTGCATCCAGTGCGGGCTGTGCTCTTTTGTCTGCCCTCACGCGACGATACGGATGAAGGCTTACGATTCGAGGTATTTGAACAACGCGCCCCCGGGATTCAAATCCGTCGATGCCGCGGGCAAAGAGTTGAAAGGCCTCAAGTTCACCGTGCAGGTCGCGCCCGAGGACTGCACAGGCTGCGGATCGTGCGTGTACGTCTGCCCGGCCCACGGGAAGGACGCTCAGGGCAATAAACTCCCCGACTTCAAGGCGATCAACATGAGGCTCCAGGAGCCGCTCCGGCAGGCCGGGGCCCGGCACTACGCGTATTTCCTGGGCCTCCCCGAAACAGACCCCGGACGCTACAACGTCAATACGGTGAAAGGGAGCCAGTTCGCAAAGCCTCTCTTTGAATACCACAGCGCCTGTGCGGGATGCGGCGAGACGCCTTATATCAAACTCCTCACCCAGATGTTCGGCGACCGGCTCCTCATCGCCAACGCGACGGGATGCACATCCATTTACGGCGGAAACCTCCCCACGACGCCTTACACCACAAGGGCCGACAACAGGGGGCCCGCCTGGTCCAATTCCCTTTTTGAGGATAATGCGGAGTTCGGGTTCGGGATGCGGCTGACCGTGGACAAATTCAACAGCCAGGCATTGGAGCTCATCGAACGCTTCATCGGAAACCCGGCCTATGCCGACATGGGCGAACTTTTCGAAGCCATCAGGACCGCTGACCAGACGGCGCAAAACGGGATCGAGGAACAGCGGACACGCGTGCAGAAACTGAAGAGCAGGCTGGCGCAGGACCCCTCTTCCGATGCAAAACATCTCGGCTCGCTCGCTGATTATCTGGTCAGAATATCCGTATGGGCCATCGGAGGCGATGGATGGGCCTACGACATCGGCTACGGCGGGGTCGACCACGTCCTGGCATCAGGGAAAAACATCAATCTCCTGGTCCTGGACAGCGAGGTCTACTCCAACACCGGCGGACAGATGTCCAAGGCCACGCCCCTGGCTGCCCAGGCCCAGTTCGCCGCGGGTGGAAAGAGAACGCCGAAAAAGAGCCTCGGCATGATCATGGCCACCTACGGCAACATCTACGTGGCCCAGGCGGCCTTCGGCGCCAACCCTGCCCAGACCGTAAAGGCCTTTGCCGAGGCCGAAGCGTACAACGGGCCCTCGCTCGTCATCGCCTATTCCACCTGCATTGCCCAGGGCATCGACATGAGCAAAGGCGTGGAGGAGCAGAAGCGGGCCGTTGCCTGCGGCCACTGGCCGCTCTGGCGCTTTAATCCCGCGCTCGAAAAAGAGGGCAAGAGCCCGTTTATCATCGACAGCGGCGAGCCCACGATCACCTTCGCGGAATACGCGTATCATGAGAACCGCTACCGGGCCCTGCGGGCGGCCGATCCGGAACTGGCTGCGGAGCTCATGAAACTGGCGGAGAAGGACGTGAAGAGACGGTGGCAATATCTCAAGCATATGGCAAAATGGTCGCCGGAGCAGGAGAAATAGGAGAAATGTTGCGATAGACCTGAGAGGAGCGATGAAATGGACATATATGAGTACGCAATGCAGATGGAAAAAGACGGCGAGATTTTTTACCGCGAGTTGGCCGAAAAGACAGCGGACGAAGGAACACGGAACATCCTGACCAGACTGGCAAATGCCGAAGTAAAGCACTACCGGCTTTTCGCGGATATGAAAAAGCATGAAGCCACCCAGCCGGTCGATCTCGCCTATTTGGCGGAAATAAAAAATATCTTCGTCCAGATGCGGGAAAGCAGGACGCCGTTACCAGCGAACGGGCGGCAGGTCGTCCTGTACCGGAAGGCGCAGGAGCTGGAGAAAAAGACCCGCGATTTTTACCGGGAAAAGGCCGGCGAAGTCGATCCGTCACAGAAGGCCGTATTCCTGAAGATCGCTGATGAAGAGCAGAAGCACTTTAATATTCTGGAAAGCATCATTGACATGGTCTCTCGTCCACAGACCTGGCTCGAAAATCCCGAGTGGTATCATCTGGAGGAATACTGAATATATCTGGATCGACAGCGGCGCCCGCTCTTTTCCCCGGTGACATACCCTTCCCCTTTGCACGCCAGGGCTCATCGGCTTCCTTCTCTCAAATTGCGCGCCGTTGCTCTTGACAACATTTAATAAGAGAATTACATTTAAAAGAGAAGGTAAATAATGAGCCATGCGAGGCTTTGAGCAGGAATGCGGACGACGAAGTAGTGAGCATCCCCAGGAGGGCTTCGGCCATGGCGGCGTGAAAAACCGCCCCAGGAGATGGCGAGGCGCGATAAGCTTCAGGAAATATGTTGCAGAGGAGAGGTGATCGTATGAAAGTACTTATCATCAGCGCGGACGGGTACGAGGATTCGGAACTGCTCGTTCCCTACTATCGTTTTTTGGAAGAAGGGTTCAAGGTGGACATTGCGTCCATGAACAAAGGGGCGATCTCGGGCAAGCACGGTTATGAAGTCGCCGTGACGAAGACCCTGGCGGAGGTGAGGCCCGAAGACCACGACATCCTGGTGCTGCCCGGAGGCAGGGCGCCCGAGGCGGTGCGTAAGGAGCCGAAAGCCGCGGATATCGCCCGGGACTTCTTCGTGAAGGGCAAGCCGGTCGCCGCAATCTGCCACGGGCCGCAGCTGTTGATCACCGCGGGGCTGCTGAAGGGCAGGCGCGCCACCTGTTACCGGACCGTTGTCGAGGAACTGAAGGCGGCAGGCGCGATCTACGAGGACAAGGAAGTGGTCGTTGACGGCAATCTCGTGACCTCGCGCCGGCCGTCGGACCTTCCGGCGTTCATGCGGGAGACCATGAGGATGATCCGCGCGGCGCAGCAATTGAAAGCGGCATAAGGGTAGTGTCCCTACCCGGACACTCCGGGAACAAAAAAGCGTCCCGGCCCGGATGTTCGATAAAACCATGCAGAGAGGCATGAAACTTTTGGCGGTAACCATATTCCTGTGCGGCGACGTTATGACGGGCCGGGGAATAGACCAGGTCCTTCCCCATCCTTCCCTTCCCCGGATCCATGAGCCTTACCTGACCGATGCAAGAGAGTATGTGCGACTTGCGGAAAGGGCTTTCGGCCCCATCCCGAAACCGCTCGGTTTTACCTCTGTCTGGGGGGATGCCTTGTCGGAACTGAAGCACCGCGCGCCTGACGTCAGAATTATCAACCTGGAGACCGCCGTTACCAGGAGCGAGGACTACTGGAAAGGCAAGGGCATCAACTACCGGATGAACCCGGCAAATGCCCCGGTGTTGTCCGCCGCGGGAATCAGCGTCGCCGGCCTCGCGAACAACCACGTCCTCGACTGGGGATACCCCGGTCTCGCGGAAACAATCGAGACGCTGACAAAACAGCACGTTGGTTTCGCGGGAGCCGGCAAGAACGGCGAGGAAGCGGCAGCCCCGGCCATCGTCGACCTTGGAGGAAAGGGGCGGGTAATCGTGTTCTCCTTTGCCGCGGAGACGAGCGGCGTGCCGGAGGCCTGGGCCGCAACGAATGACCGGCCTGGAGTGAACTTCCTCCCCGATCTTTCCCACGAGACGATCCAACGCATACGAGACCGGGTGCTGCGCGTGAAGAAACGCGGAGATATCGTCATCGCCTCGATCCACTGGGGCCCGAACTGGGGATACGATATTTCATCCGAGGAGGCGCGTTTCAGCCGCGGTCTCGTTGATGAGGCGGGCGTGGATGTCGTTCATGGCCATTCGTCCCATCACCTGAAAGCGATCGAGGTGTACCGCGGCAAGCTCATCCTTTACGGTTGCGGCGACTTTTTGAACGACTATGAAGGAATCGGCGGATATGAGTCTTTTCGCGCCGACCTCGGGCTCATGTATTTCGCTCAGATGGATCCTGAGACAGGCAGGCTTCTTTCCTTGGCTATGATACCCACGCAGGTCCGTCATTTCCGGGTGAACTACGCCTCGCCCGGTGACGCCGCTTGGATCGCGGATATTCTCAATCGGGAAGGAAGGAGATACGGCACCGGCGTGACCTTTGTTGAAGGCGCCGGACTGCAGTTGCAGTGGAAATAGGGCTGATGTTGTTGAATTCGATCGGCGTTTGCGTTTCCGGTACTGCGGGGTTAACGACAACGTCAAGCGCACGGCCTTTGAAAAACGATAGCCAGCCTTGACCGTCGTGGAATTGAGACTTATAATTGATATTAGATAGACGTAAATGGTAATGGAAAGGAGATGGTGTTTTTATGCCCGTGCTGGAACAATATGCCAGGAGAAAGGTAACCGTGGATGACGATGGGTATTTGGTTGATTTTGACGACTGGGATGAAGATGTCGCGCGTGCGCTTGCGGCAAAGGCAGAGGTCGGGGAACTCACTCCCGAGAGCATTGCCATCCTGAAATTCATCCGCGACCACTATAAAGTCTACAACTTCTTCCCTATCGTCAATTCGATATGCACGAAGCTCCATGAGCCGAAACACTGCGTAGCGGAGAAGTTCTTCAACCCGCTCATAGCTTGGAAGATAGCCGGACTGCCGCATCCTGAAGAACCTGTCATCAGCCTGCTCGAAGCGGGCCAGTCTCCGGGGTAGAGATTGCGCCTATTCCCCGCTTCTCCCCCTTCGGTTGGAGAAATCGTGGTATGGCATCGGCACTCATACGAAGGGATTATGAAGTTATGGTAACAGCCTGACAAAATCCGCCGGAATATTTTTAAAGTAGCGTGCGACTATCTGGCGGCCACGCTGCTGTTTCTTTTCACTCCACTCCGAACGCGGCCTGCCCTCGAATGATTCTATCGGGGAAGCTCTCTACTCCGGACTTACGCTCCCCTCAGCTCCATACTGTCGGTCACTTTGTATTTTCATCAAGTACGCTTCGCACCTTTCTCAAAAGCTGCATCGGAGATATCGGCTTGAAGACCAGGTGGGCGCCGTTTTCGAGCGACGCCTTCTGCCGGACGAGGTCCGGAGCGTAGCCACTCGCGAAGATGACCTTCATATCAGGCTTGATCTTCCGTATCTCGTCGTAAGCCTCTTTGCCGTTCATCTTCGGCATGATGAGATCGAACAGAAGAAGCTGTATCCTGTCCTTGTTCTCCACGAATTTTTTCACCGCTTCCTCGCCGTCAACCGCTTCGATGACCGTATAGCCGTATTCCATCAACACCGTCCGTGACAACTTCCGCAGGGCCTCGTCGTCCTCGGCAACAAGAACCGTTTCCGTGCCGCGAACAGGGGCTTCCTCCTGTGGCGCGGCAGTCTCTTCCGTTGTTTCCGGCGCAATCAGCGGCAGGTATATCCTGAATGTGGTGCCCTTGCCGGGTTCGCTGTACACGTTGATAAAACCATCATGCTGTTTGATGATGCCGTACACGACAGCCAGCCCGAGCCCAGTTCCCTTGCCGACCTCCTTAGTCGTAAAGAATGGCTCGAAAATGCGCTTCCGCGTCTCTTCGTCCATCCCCTTGCCGGTATCAGATACGGTTATCATTGCATAGGCTCCGGGCTTGCCATAGCCATGGGCCCCTGTGAAGTCTTCGTTTAGATTGACATCTTCAGTCAGAACGGTAAAAGCGCCCCCCCGGGGCATGGCATCCCGCGCGTTCGTGGCGAGGTTCATCAGCACCTGTTCAAGCTGATGACTGTCGGCAAAAACCGTCAACGGATGTTCCGTGACCGTTTTCTTACAGATTATGTCCTCTCCAATGACCCGCTTCAGGAACTTCTCGACCTGACCGATGACTTTGTTCATGTCCACGGGCTTACGCTCGCTTACCTGTTTTCTGCTGAACAAGAGAAGGTCCTTCGTAAGATGGGCGGCCCGGTCCGCTCCTTCGAGCATGTTCTCGATGTGCAGCCTCAGCGGATCGTCCTCAGCCATTTTCATGAGCGCCACATGACCGTAGCCGATAATAGCGGACAGGATGTTGTTGAAATCATGGGCCACGCCGCCGGCAAGGGTGCCGATGGACTCCATCTTCTGGGCCTGAAGATACTGGGCCTCAAGCTTGCGGTGCTCGGTGATGTCCCGCTTCACTTCGATAACGCGCGCAATGCTCCCCCGCTCATCGATCAGCGGAACGGTACGGATGTCCCAGACGCGGCCGTCGACGCTCGTGAGCGTTTCGTTGCACGGCTTGCCCGACTCGAAGCTGTGCACGACCGGGCAGCCCTCGCAGGGTGTCGTGCGTTTATGCCAGAGGTCATAACAGAACCGTCCGGCAAGTACTTCAGGCGTCTCACCGACGCTGCCGGCGACCGCTTTGTTGGCCCAGAGGACTTTCAAGTCCTTGTCAAGAAGCATGATGCTGTCGGGGATCGCGTCAAGAAGTCCGTGGAATTCCTGGTAAAGATCGCGAAATTTCGCCTCGCTCTCTCGCAGCGCCTTTTCCGCCATCTTGCGCTCGGTGATCACATCGAACACGGCGACAAAGTATTCTCTCTTCGGACTGTACACTGAGATCGAGAACCACATCTGCAGGGCCTCCACGTATATCTCGAACCTCTCGGGCTTGCCCGTCTTTGCCACTCTGCCGTATATCTCGAACAATCCGGGATCGGACTCCCGTATGCCGGGAATCACCTCCGTCACCTTTTTTCCAACGACATTTTTGAGACCCGTGAGCTTTTCAAACGCGCTGTTGACGTCGAGATAGATAAAATCCTTCGGATAGTCTCCCTCATAAAGCATCCTGCAATGCGCAAATCCTTCGATCATGTTATCGAACAACGAACGGTAGCGCTGTTCGCTTTTCCGCAGTTCCTCCTCGGTGCGGAATTTCGCCAGGGCCACGGCGAGATGGTCCGCCAGACGTTCCCATGAGGCTATCGCTTCCGCGGAGAAAACGCCGATTCGCCGGTCATTCAACTGCAGGAGCCCCAGGCGCTGCTCGCCCAGGCGCAGGGGCAGCTGGGCCACGGATTCGTACCCTTCGCCGTTGCAGCGGTTTCGCGTGCGCGCCTGCCGGTCCGCTTCCGTGGTACTGCGCAGCAATTCGGTCGTATTGTTCGTCCAGAAACTGCCGTGCTTCGTGAAGAACGGCTTGTCGGGATTATACCTGCCGCAGATCACGTTCCCGCACATGCATTCTATGACGGGATCGCCCGCGCTGTCCCGGATAACGCAGCCGGCGCTGTCCTTGGCGCAGAGGCTGTTCTCCATCAGGACGAACTCTTTCGAAAATCCCCGGGCCTCATAGTAAGGGTAGTCCTCCCCTTCATGCAGGCGGATGCCGACCGCCTCACACCCTGATTGTTGCTGAAAGAAGGTCGCCGCTGCCTGGACGAGGTCCCGGGTCCCCGCGGTGTCGTTCACCAAACGCAGAAATGCTATCGTTGTGTCACGTTCTTGCTGCGCCCTCTTCTGCTCGGTGATATCGCGCGTTATCTTCGAGAACCCTCTCAACCCGCCGGTATCATCCCGTAACGCCGTCAAGATCGCGTTCCCCCAGAACCGCGACCCGTCTTTGCGTATCCTCCAACCCTCGTCTTCAAAACGGCCGTCCGCGGCGGCCCGCTCCAGTTCCCGCTGAGGCTTGTCTTGCTGAACATCTTCCTCGGTATAGAAGCAGGAAAAATGCCTGCCGATAATCTCCTCCTCCCGGTACCCTTTGATGCGCTCCGCGCCCTGGTTCCAACTCATCACGTTCCCTGCGGGATCAAGCATAATGATCGCGTAATCGGTAACACCCTCTATCAACAATCGGAGCTGCTCCTGGCTTTCGCGAAGCGCTCCCGACGTCTTATAGTTTTCCTGGTAGAATTGCGTTCGTTGCCGCCGCCAGACCATCCCCACGCCCCCGCCCGCGCCCATGAGCAGAGCGCCGACCAGTGCGACCATCATCCACAGCTTCTCCCTCATCGGTTCGTACACTTCGGAAATGTCCATGCGGGCGACCAGAAACCACGGCGAATCGGGGACCGGCCGCATGTCCGCAATCACGGGGACGCCCCGGTAATCCCTGCCTTCAATGACCCCTTTCCTTCCCAGGGCCGCCTGGACGGCCGGCATTTCCTTCCGTTCGATAGGGACGCGCAGATTCAGGGCCGTGTTCTCCTGAAAGCGAAGTTCGTTCAGAAAGAGGACGTCACTCCTCTCACGGCGGACGATCAGCGTTTCAGCCGTCCGGCTGGGCGTCGGCCAGCGTTTGAGGAATGGATAGAGATATTGTTCGGGATCTATTCGCAAAACGAGCGTCCCCAACGCGCGGCCGGCGCCCCGTGCTTCGAAGATCGGGACGAGGACCGCCAGATAAACACGCTGGTCAAATTCATTTCGATAGAAATCCTCCAGGACCATCTGTTTCGTACGCAGGACTTCGACGGCTCTTAGAGACACATGACGGGATATCGGCCGCCGCGCCTTCGGCACCGACATTCGCTCCCGACCGTCGGCATCGAGCAGAAAGACCCGGTCATAGTAATACCCTTCCCGAACATGACCCAGCCAGGTAAGAAGTCTTTCTTGCGCCTCCGAGTCTTCCGGCACTTCCAGATACCGGCGTACCAGCCCGGAAAAATTGATATTCTTGTACAAAACAGCGGCATCCCCCAACCGCTCTTTTCGCCACTGTACGAGTTCATCCACTTTCAGGTGGGCAATGGCGGAAAGCTGGCGTTCCACCTCTTTCCGGTGGCGCATTTCGTAGTTCCGGTAATACAGAAACCCGGCGACCACGATGCCCGCCGCGAGAAGGACAAATACCAGTACAAATGTGTACGAGGCGCGTGTGGCGGATTCCGCCTGCCGTCGGGACGGCCAGGCATGGGGGGCGGCGAGAGCGAGCAGCGATATCCCGAGCGCCATGAAAGCCATGCTGGTCAGCGCTGCGGGCGGGATAAAGGAACTATCGTAGAAGAACGGCGTTCCATAGAGATAGGCCAGGATGAGCAGGAGGCTGATCGCAATAACGAGGCAGGCGAGCAGCCAGGCCGTTGAGGCCCTCCAGGAGCTGCCCCTGGACGACGATAACGACAACAGGTATGACAGGGACGAAAGGAGGAAACAGAGCGCGGTGACGGGAGACATGTGCCCCACCGGCGTTTCACCCGGTCTATTCACGATCGCAAAACCGAGGTGTTCGACATCAGGTTGTATGCCCTGAAGAGATAAAATGAACAGGAGCGCCGCGGCCAGCGCTCCGGTGGCAGTGATGAAAAGACCGGTCCAATATGCTGCGCGACTCATCGGAAGACGCGTGCTGAGAAAAACAGCGGCGGCATAGAGCACGAACATCACCGCCGTGCTCGGCGCCACCGGTATCATACCCGCGCCAAGGCTCGCAAGAACAGGCAGTTTAAGCGCCCACCCGAGAAGAGCGACAAGACCGATGCCTGCCACAAGAACCGCACAGAGTCGGACCAGAGACCAAATACGCCCTGGTTCCTGAACGCCGGGCTGGAGTTTGAAAGTGTTATTTCCTTTTCCGCTTTCGATATCAGCGGCCACAGCATATCTCCTGTGTCATATCAAAACATATACGCATGCCTGATTTATGATTTAACCTCCCCTTCCATTACCTCAGGTATTGATGAGAAATTTTCATAAAACCACCGGCGCTGGTGATATTTTTACACAGGTTCATCTCATCCGCTCATACGCCGCGCCCCTTATTGCTCCGGCAAAATGCTTTTATCACCCATTGACTCTCTTTTGTCTGAGATTGCCGCTCCCAAAAAGAAAGAGGCGCTTTATCATAATAAAGCGCCTCTTTCCCGAGAGCGTTATTGCCTTTCAAATGGGTCATATCTGCCTGCCTCTCCATAAGCGCAGCCTTGGTCGCATGCAATAATAACGAGGATTTTCCCTGCAACCCCACAAATAACCATATATTCGTATTAGATTAAACCACCTTTTATGAAGCATGTCAAGGCGACTGGGAGTGAAGTGGCGAAAAGGTGCATTATCGCCCCATTATGGAGAATACCTATTTTACGATCTGCACCGAGCGCAGCGCGTAGTTGATCAGACATTCGAGCCCCGGAGCCGGCTTTTGAGCAGGGTATGGCCGTGTCGTTTGGTCAGATGTTGCGGACACCCTTGCGAAAACATCCGAATTTTAGTAGAATTCATAAGCCGGCCGCAACGCCGGGTTAAACCATCTTACGGGAGCCATCCATGAATAACACCGGCACGGACGCGGCAATCGACCACTTCAATCATCACAAATCAGACTTTTTGAACGACCTCAAGGACCTCGTCCGCATCCCGAGCATAAGTTTTCCCGGATTCGATCCCGCTCCGGTCAGGAAAAGCGCGGAGGCCGTTGCGGACCTCCTTCGAAAAAGCGGCCTGAAAGACGTCCGCGTCCTGGAAACAGGCGTAGGCCACCCGTCGGTATTCGGCCAGTGGACAGGGGCTGTGGGCAAGCCGACGGTCCTCCTCTATGCCCACCATGATGTTCAGCCAACAGGCAGAGAAGAACTTTGGACAACGCCGCCCTTTGAGCCGACGGAGCGGAACAACAGGCTTTACGGCAGAGGAACGTCTGATGACAAGGCAGGCGTCGTGATGTATGCCGCCGCCATACGGTCATACCTTGAAACTGCCGGCGCGCTGCCGATGAATGTGAAGCTCTTGATCGAAGGCGAGGAGGAAGTGGGCTCGACGAACCTGAACCTGCTCCTGAAGAGCCACCGGGAGCTTTTTTCCGCGGATGCCGTGATCATCGCCGACAGCGAAAACTTCGACAGCGGCATGCCGTCGCTTACCACATCGCTCCGCGGGATCGTGACCGTGAATGTCGAAGTGCAGGCGCTCTCATCAAGCGTGCATTCCGGGACCTGGGGCGGCCCTCTGCCTGACCCGGTACTGGCGCTCTCAAAGATGCTCGCAGGTCTCGTGGATGAAAAGGGCAGACCCGCGATACCCGGGCTCCTTGATAAAGTGCGCGTGCTGTCTTCTGAAGAGAAGGGCGCGCTTGCCTCGCTGCCGTACGCAGAACCGGTATACCGGAAACAGTCAAAGCTCCTGGACGGCGTGGAGATAGTCGGCGGCAAAGGCCCCGTCTATGAAAAAATGTGGTACCAACCGTCCATTGCCATCAACGCCATCGAGGCGAGCAGCCGCCGCCAGGCGGCGAACATTATTAACGACCGTGCCTGGGCGCGCATCGGAATACGGATCGTGCCCGATATGGATCCCGAAGAAACGCTGAAACTGCTGAACGGCCATCTGATGAAGAACGCACCGTGGGGCGTTACGGTGAAGATCGAGCCCGAGTCGCCCTCGCACTGGTGGCGGACAGATACACACGGGCCCGCATTCGAGGCTGCTGTGGCGGCGATCGAAAAAGGTTACGGAAGAAAACCGGCAGTCGTCGGCGCGGGCGGTTCGATCCCCTTTGTCCGGACGATCACCGGAGCGCTCGGCGGGGCCCCGGCCCTCCTGTTCGGCGTCGGCGACCCCTACTCTGCCGCGCACTCTGAGAACGAGAGCATCCTCATCGCCGACTGGGAAAGCGCCTGCCGGAGCATCATCCACGTGTTTGCTGAGTTGGCGGAAAATAAATATTGACCATGAGACCACCACGAGCAGGCACCCCTGAGCGACCGTCGTGTTGGAGCGCGCTGCAAACATCAGATGAATCTTATATGTGGATTACCCGATGTCCGAAGCATCGTATAAAGCGGATATACCGTATTTCGGCGCGCTACACGACGGAGCGATGCGGTTGCCTGCGAACTTCATCGTCTATTTTTGGAGTTGGCTAAAAGGTTGACTTTATGACCGATAAATGCTTTAATCTACGTGGAACGAACCAGGGAGGCCCCGGATGTCTGAAAAACTGAATGTTCTGGTCATCTGCCAAACGGCCGCGGGCCAGATGTATCTGGGCGTCCTGCTCAAGCGGATCTGGTACAAATCGATCCTTGCGAAAACGGCGGAAGAGGGCATTCAGTACGCGGAAAAAAACCCCTTTTCCCTGGTCCTGTTCGATGGGGACATACAAGACCGGGACATGGACTCAGCCATTTCCCTCTTGCGAAGCGACCCCTCGGTAAAAAACCTGCCGCTCGTCATGTTCCTGTCAGAAGAAAAAGGAAAGACAGCTGAGTCACTGCTTGCCAGGGGATGTTCAGCAGTGATCACAAAGCCTCTCGACATGGCGCTCGTTTACAACGTATTGGCCCGCTTGAGCGGTCAGG
>DATDRO010000120.1:0-3673 GCA_035291685.1 Nitrospirota bacterium
CATTTCTTCCAGAAGACTCGGTGCGCCGCATTCTCCGCCAGTCTTTTATCCTCGACAGTAATCGTGTTCCTGTTCATCCACCCTCCGCTGTCCAAAGCTGTAGACGCGCTCAGCCTCCCGTGGAGAATCCCGGATACAGCAGCATCCCGCCGTCCACATAGATCGTGGTCCCGGTGATGTAGTCCGCCTCGTCCGATCATACCCCTTCTTCTACTTCCGTTGCCATTTCAGCCACGCCGTAAAGAGCTTCTTCACGAACGGCGTGAGTCGCGTTCTGTTGAACGCGTCGGCAAGCTTCTTGATGGCCTCCGCCTGGGTCGGATAGGGATGGATCGTCCTGCCGATCGCCGACAAGCCGAGTCCGGCGGTCATGGCGAGGGAGAGCTCGTTGATCATCTCGCCGGCATGACGGGCGACCACGGTCGCTCCGAGAAGCTTATCACTGCCCTTTTTCAAATGCACCCTTGCAAAACCCTCTGTTTCGCCGTCCAGGAGGGCGCGGTCGATGTCGGACAGCGGCACCGTCAGGGTCAGCACGTCGATCCCCTTGTCCTTCGCCTCTTTCTCGTACATGCCAACGTGCGCAACTTCCGGGTCCGTGTAGGTGCACCAGGGAATGACAAGCGCCGAGGTCTTCTGCCTCGCCAGGAACAGTGCGTTGGCTATCACGATACGCGCCATGGCATCTGCCGTATGGGTGAACTTGTAGGGAAAGCAGATGTCCCCAGCGGCGTACACGCGCGGGTTCGAGGTCTGGAGCCGCTCATTCACCTTCACTCCCTCGCGGGGATCGTACGTTATGCCCGCCTTCTCGAGATGAAGCCCATCGACGTTCGGGGCCCTGCCCACGCCCACGAGAATTTCATCGAAGGGCAGCTCCGCGTTTTTTCCGTCCTCTTCAACGATGACGATTTTATTGTCCCCTTTCTTCGCGGCTGCCAGGATCTTCGCCCGAAGCCGCAGTTTGATACCGTCTTTAATGAGGGCGTTATGCACGATTTCCGCGGCATCGGCGTCCTCTCGCGGCAGGACGTGTCCGCCCCGCTGGAGAATGGCGACCTGACTCCCCATGCGCGCGAAGGCCTGGGCCAGTTCGCAGCCGATGGGACCGCCGCCGATGACCGCCAGCCTGCGCGGGAGCTCGGTCAGCCAGAAAACGTTCTCATTGGTCAGGTAGCCCGCCTCCGCAATGCCCGGAATGGGCGGTGCCGCTGCGCGCGCGCCCGTGCAGATAGCGGCCTTTTTGAAGCGAAGGTGTTTCCCGTCCACCTCAACGCTGTCCGGCCCCGTGAATTTTCCCCGGCCGATGAAGACGTCGACACCGAGTTCTCTGCTGTAACGGTCTGCCGAATCGTGGAAACTGATCCCTGCCCTGATCCGGCGCATGCGCTCCATGGCCTTGCCGAAATCGACGGACACATCCGAACCGCAGGTCACTCCGAATTCTCCGGCTGTCCTGACGTCAGAGGCGGCCCGCGCCGTCCTGATGATCCCCTTTGACGGGACGCACCCCACGTTCAGGCAGTCGCCGCCCAGGAACTGACGTTCGATGAGCGCGACCCTGGCTCCCAGGCCGGCCGCTCCGGCGGCGGTCACGAGACCGGCGGTGCCCGCGCCGATCACCACGAGGTTGTAGCGGGACGCCGGCTCAGGGTTTTTCCACTCAGGCGGATGAACGTTGTTGACGAGTGTCTGATTGTTGCTGTCCTGAGGAAACACAAGAGATTGTTCCATGATTATGCCTCTTCCCCTCTTCCGGGTAGACTCAGGCGGTTTCCCGCCTAAGCCCCCCTCAGACCCGCACGTGCGCAATTCACGCATGCGGTTCCTCATGTCATAGCTTCGCCAAGTAAGCAGAGTGAACGACTCTCGCCGGTGCTAATGGATAAACGCTCAGAAGCCGCTCGAATTTCTCCCATGAGAGATATTTGCCTCGCGTCCTTTGTCCCTTTCCTTGTCTCTGCAATCCGGAGTTGTCGGTTTAACTTGATCGTGCCGCATTACGATTATGCCTTTTTCCACTTCCTGTATGAAACAAACGTTAAAATAACGAGTATTCCCAGTGCCGGTAAAAGTACGTAATCAAGATATGGTGTGAACGCACTCAACCCCGTCACGCTGAGCAGTCCTGCCAAGACAGGGGTGAAACAACATATTCCCACTACCATGGTGCCGGTAATCGCCAAATAGAAGCGCTTTTTTAATGGCCGTATTTGCGGTTCTTGCATAATCCATCCTTATTTCCATCGAAACCATTCTGCAGAGATCGCCTTCAGGTCCTCTCTTTCCTGCGAAAATCAGGTGTAGCCTTCCCTTTAATTCTATTTTAGCATATGATAATATATAGGAGCGTACCCCGCTGAGTATGTAATAGTCCTTACAAACGACTTTTTCATGGATATAAAGCATCTTCCTTAACGGGAGGGGGAGATTTGGCACCGAAAAAGGGTGCCGTAAAGATCACGAAGCTGACACCCCAGGGCAATGAGATAATCCTTGACATTTTTTCGGGCGGGACCGTGTTCGGAGAGATAGCGGACATGGAGCCCCGGGAACGGAACGAGTCCGCGATCGTTGTAGAGAACGGACTCATCTGCATAATGACGAAAGAGAATTTTGACCGTCTCGTCCAGGTGGTGCCCGGATTGTCCGTCAGAATGACCAGAATGATCGGCCTGAAACGCTGGAAGATCGAGAACAAGCTGCTCGACCTCCTCTACCGGACCGTCGAACAACGGCTTGCCATGACCTTTTTGAACCTGCTCCCCCGGCAGTGGGTGTTTTTCAGGAGGATGTCCTTTCGTGAAATACGCGCACGATTTTATAGGTGAATGCATCGGCGCCTTCATTGTTGTCTTCTTCGAATTATAGCAGTGGCATTCCGGGAAAGAAACTAATCGTTTCCCCCGATCGGATTTCTACTGAAGTGGAATAAGTCATTAAACATCAACGGGAGGTTTGCATGTCGCGGACGGTATTCTGGGAGCAGGAAACCCTGAAAAAGGAAAGGATCGAGACGGTCCAGATCAACATCGGCAACCGGTGCAACCAGGCCTGCACCCACTGCCACATCGGCGCGTCGCCCGCAGGCAACGAGAACATGGCTGGCGATATAGCCGGGAAGATCCTCGACAAACTCCAGTTGTTGGACGTTGAAAACGTTGAGTTCACGGGAGGCACGCCCGAGATGAACCCCAACCTGCCGCTGTTCATCGAAACGCTTGCCCGCCTGGGTAAAAAGGTCACGGTCAGGACAAGCCTCACCATCCTCGACCTGCCCGAGTACGCGCACTATGCCGATCTCTACCGGAAGCACGGCGTCAGACTTATTGCGTCGCTCCCGAGCACCTTTGAAGACCAGACTGACGCGCAGCGGGGCAAAGGTGTTTTCCGCACGAGCATCGACGTGCTGAAGAGACTCAACAATATGGGATACGGAACGGACGGACTGAAGCTCGACCTCGTGTATAACGCCGTTGGAGATTTCTTGCCTCCGGAACAAACGAAACTCGAACGGGAATACAAGCAGATACTCAGGGACCGGTATGGGATCGCTTTCAACAGCCTGATGACCATCGTCAATACACCGATCAAGCGGTTTAAACAGGACCTGGTACGCCAGGGAAAACTTGACGAGTATATGAAGGGATTATTCGATAATTTTAACCCCGAA
>DATDRO010000121.1:0-4146 GCA_035291685.1 Nitrospirota bacterium
GTCGGCATCTCCTGCAGCCAGTCCGGAGCCGTCAGTCGGCGTGGAGCGACCAGCATACCAGCCGCCGGTGCTGTGGCAGCGGATGCAGAGATCTCCGGCTCCGTCAAAATCCTGCTCGGCAACAGCCAGGGTTGCCCAGAAGATCGGATCGCGGCCTGCATTCGCCATCATACTGCCGCGCCAATTGAATGCCGGCTCCACTGCCTTGTTGTAACCGCCATGGCAGTTGTCGCACTTGTCCGGCGTCTCCAGGTTGCCCACCTCACGCGGCTGGGTGCCGGGCTGCTGGATCTCGTTCGGCACCACGGTCGCCGCATACGAGAGTCCAAGGCCGATCGTGCATACAAGTGTGACGCTCAGCAATAGTGTGTGTTTCATCTTCATCATTTTCCTCTCCTTTTAAAAACCGGTTGTTTGCATGGAACAATAATCGCTTACTCGGACCTTTTCCATGATTTCAGGTACCCGTATCACCCCCTTTCCATAGATCAAGCGGCCGAATAATGATAAGGTTGTAATTCAGACAAAAATAAATCAGCTCGTACAGAAGGGTACTTAAAAAAAGTTGGCAATACCTTGAGGAGGTGCAGATGCATTTACAGTGAAGGCAGTATTCCCTGAAAAGAGCAGGATTGCTGTAATGGTACTTTAGTTATACGCGAGAACAGTTGAATGATACAACGTACTCATGATTAATATATAGCAGATTTGAAATTATTATTGTCAAGGATGTATGAAATAATCGCGAACATATAAAGATTCCGTTAGGGGGTTACTCCCCCTCCAGCCCGTACTTCTTCAGCTTTCTCCAGAGCGAGACCCGGTCGATACCGAGCACCTGGGAGGCAAGGGTCTTGTTGCCGCCGACCTCGATGAGTACCCATTTGATGTATTCCATCTCCTGGACCTCAAGGGACGGAATTTTCCCCTCCTTTTTCCTGAACGTTTTTATGTTGAGTTCTTTCAGGTCTTCGGGGAGATGGGCGAGCTCAATGGTACGGCCTGTCGCGAGCGCCACGCCGCGTTCGATGATGTTCTCCAGCTCCCGCACGTTTCCCGGAAAACCGTAATTCATGAGCAGGGAAAGCACGTCCGGTGATATTTCATTGACATCTTTTTTCATGAGCACCGCGTATTTTTTCAGAAAGTAGTAGCTCAGGAGAGGGATATCGTCCTTTCTCTCGGAGAGGGGAGGGATGTGAAGCGACACCACATTCAACCGGAAGTACAGGTCCTGCCTGAACCGGCCTTCTTTAATGGAGTCCTGGACGTTCCTGTTCGTCGCCGAGATGAATCTCACGTCGACCTTCAAGGGCTCGGTGCTTCCGACGCGCAATACCTCTTTTTCCTGGATCACCCTGAGGAGTTTCACCTGCATGGATGGGGGCGTCTCGGTCACCTCATCGAGGAAAAGGGTGCCGCAGGAGGCCGTCTCGATGAGCCCCTTTTTCATGGCCTGCGCGCCGGTGAACGCCCCTTTTTCATGGCCGAAGAGTTCGTTCGCCAGAAGCTCTTCGGTAAAGGCGCCGCAGTTTATGGCGAAGAACGGTCCGCCCGCGCGGGCGCTGCTCACGTGGAGATACCGGGCGAACAGCTCCTTCCCGGTCCCGCTTTCTCCGGTGATGATCACATTACAATCGGTCGGAGCGATCTGCCTGGCCGTTTCGAGGATCCTTTGCAGAGACGGGTCCTGCGTGATGATCTTTACCTTGCCCTGGTATTTTTCGATCTGTTCCCTGAGCTCGCGGTTCTCGTTCCTGAGCCGGACCTTTTCCACCGCTTCTTTGACGATCTTCCTCACTTCGTCGAGCTTGAAAGGCTTTGCGATGTAGTAGAACGCCCCGTGTTTCATGGCGTCGACCGCGGATTCGAGCGTGGCATAGCCGGTGATCAAGACCACTTCCGTGTCCGGATACAGCTCCCGGCATTTGCGAAGGATCTGCATTCCGTCGACCTTCTCCATGCGCAGGTCCGTGAGCACGACGTCGAATGATTGTTCGCCGAGGATCTTGAGGGCGTTGGCCCCGCTCTGCGTGGCGACAACATCGTAGCCTTCCTTTTTCATGACATGTTCAAGGTTCTTGAGCGCCACCCGCTCGTCATCGATAATGAGTAATTTCGCGCTTCCCTGCATGCTGTTACTCCTTCATCGGCAGCTTTATAAAAAATGTCGTTCCTTTTCCGATCTCACTGTCCACGGCGATGCAGCCGTCATGCTCTTCGATGATCTCGTACACGATGAACAAACCGAGACCCGAGCCTTTGCCCACATCCTTGGTGGTAAAGAAGGGATCGAATATCTTCGGCAGTAATTCGGGCTGGATCCCGGAGCCGGTGTCCCGGACCTCGATATCGATGGTGTCGTCTTCGATGGTGCACTTGCCGCGAAATTTCAGGTAATTATATATTCCCGTTATGTCTTCTTCTCCCTTGTCGGCCGCTCTCCGTTTCTTCGCTGTGATGGATACCATGCCTTCATCGGTGGAAATCGACTCGATGGCGTTTTTGATAAGATTTAAGAACGCCTGCTGTATCCGCTGCTTGTCCGCGAAGATGATGATGTCGTCGGGGACCGAGAGGTTTATCGCGATTTTCGTCGGGACCTGTCCCTTCACGAATTGAATGGTCTCTTCGAGGATCTTTTTCAGCGGGAGACGTTCCTTTTTGAATTCCTTGTCCCGCGAAAACTCAAGGAGAGAGCGGACGATATTTCGCGCCCGGTCCGTCTGCTCGTTTATCTGAGAGACAAGTTCTTTCTTGTACGCCGTATCCGGTTCTTCAATCTCCTCTGCGAGTATCTGGGATGACGATGATATGTTCGACAGGGGATTGTTCAATTCATGCGCCACGCCCGAGAGGAGCGTCCCGAGGGAAGCCAGTTTTTCCGACTGGATGAGGTGCCGTTCGTGCAGTTCCAGCTCTTTCAGCATCTTGTTGAAGGCATTCGTGAGCGAGACGATCTCCCGGTCCTTCGAGTCGATCGCCACCCGCTCAAATTTTCCCTCGGCGATCACCCCCATGCTCTCTTCGAGCGACTGCAGCGGCCGTACCACCATGCGCGACAGGATCTGTCCTATGACGATCGCCAGGGTGGAAAGAGTGATGATCGAAATGATGAGGATCTTCTGGTACCGGGCGAGCAGAAGCTGGAGATTCTTTCGCTCCATTCGGGAGATGTCTTCCGACATGGTGATGATCTCCTTGCCGGTCTTCCTGATATTTTCTTCAAGTCCCGGGAAGTGCTGACCTCTGTCCTTTCCCTCGGCATATTGTCCCATGAGGTCGCGGTATGATGTGAGATTTGTTTTTATAGAATCCACATGCTGAGGAAGAACGATGGTATTGAAGCCGGGAATGTTCCCCTGGAGTATTTCCTGCGCCCGCGCGACGTACCGGATGTTTTCCTGATAGTCTATCTCTTTTGCGTAGAGAAAATAATTCTTCTCGAACCTTCTGATCTCGAGGGTCGTATCAAAAAAATCCGATATCGCCGCGCCGAACATGATCTTCTTTTCGACGAAACGGAGTTCCAGGAAGGTGAAGATGGAGAGACCGACGATGATGACGACGATGGCGTAATACCCGAGGGTGATCTTCTGCCTGATGCTCGGTCTGAATTTCAGCATGGATTATTCTACCATGAGATATTGCAAAAAGCAACAGATGGCAGCTCAGTTGTAACAGAAGGGGCGTAGTGGATAAAGGGCGAGGGAGGGAAGGTGACAGTGTAATAACACGTTATGCCTTAGCATTCGTAAGCACCAGGTCAGGCACCATGTTTACATTATCGACAAGGTGGATGGTCATACCCTTTTTGACCTCTTCAGACAACTCTTCCAGGTCAGCCTTGTTCTTCTCCGGAATGATGATCGAATTTACCTGAGCGCGTCTGGCTGCCAGTATTTTTTCCTTGATCCCGCCGACCGGAAGGACCCGTCCCGTGAGGGTCATTTCCCCGGTCATGGCTATATCACGCCGGGCGGGTCTTTTCAGGAGAAGAGAAATGAGCGCCATGAGCATGGCGATGCCGGCGGAAGGACCGTCCTTCTGTATCGCTCCCGACGGCACGTGAATATGGATATCGTGATGCTCGAAGAAGTCCTCGGGTATGCCGAGCGAGGCGGCATTGCTCCTGATGTAGCTGAG
>DATDRO010000122.1:0-7047 GCA_035291685.1 Nitrospirota bacterium
CTGCAAAAGGTGCGGATACGGTATCATAATCAACTCCCATCCCCGAAACGCCGTACATACCGCCACCAAAGAACAGGTCACCGCGGTCGTTTACTGGAGCGGTCCAGCCAATAGCTGGCACTAAATACATACCGGAACCGCCTTCTGTCGTCCCTCCACCTAGACCAAATGCTGTTTGTCTCGATGGGAAAAAAGTCATGAAACTGAAATCCGTTCGGTTGCCGATCATGGCCATGCCTGCGGGATTGCTGATTGATGTACTGGAATCATAAGGCGCGGCGGTGGTCGCCCCGGCCATGCCCTCCTGGTACGCCCCGACGGCGGAGAGCTGATGACCGTTCGTTGCATATGTTGTCGTTGGGCCTAACGAGGACAGGATGATCAGGAAGAACACCAGGAAGACCACTAACCGGAGATCTTTTTTCATGCTTCCCCCCCTCTAAACAAAAAACGCTCTGTATTTTTGGCACAAAAAAAACAGGCCGGACGGCCTGTCTATTTGAGATGTTTATCCACGATCTTTTTTAGTGTTTCTTCAATGGCATTGGCTTTTTTGTCATCCACGGTCAGATAGACCATCTGTTTTATCTGCTTGATGGCAACGATCAGCGCCTGCTTGTCAACAGGAGTGCCTTCCAGCTTTTTCACCGCGTCATCCGCGGCCAATCCAAGGACATCTATGGCTGCCTGCTTGAGTTCCGCCTGAAGCGTTTCCTGCGTTTCTTTTTTGGGCACCTCGGCGGTTACTGAAAGATAATCTTCTTTGATGAGTTTTTCGAGGATCTGTTGAGCATTAGGGTATCCTCTGGCCTTGTCGAGAAGTTGCTGCCCGGTGGATGAGCAGTCTACCATGACGAGCAGGGAACGCTCTTCCATTTTCAGGTTCTTTGGTGTCTTGAGCTCGCCTTTCCCCTTTTCCGAGAGAATGATAATTCCCTGTTTATAGTCCATGAGCTATTCGCCTTTCATGACCATGATGATTTTGTGCACCAGCCTGATGGTGATGAGCACGTAGATCGCTCCAAAGAAGAAAATGAAGGCCACGATAAGATCTTTAAATTCCTGCGTCAGAAGCACAAAAAAAGGCGTGGTAAGATAGCCGATGAAGAAAAAAGCGACAAGTGTGGTGATCAAATTCCATGTTTTGCCGACCACCCCGCCGGGAACCGAACTCTTATAATCGATGGCCTGCCAGAGAGCAATGAACATTGTCACGATGGCCAAACCGCTTATCATAGTGAACAGATCCAGTCTTATCATGATTAATTCCCTCCTCTGTTGAGTGATTATTCCATAAAATTCTCAGGTTGTCAAGTTTATATGGGCACAAATGTTTATTATTTCATCGACTCTCTATCATTCCGGACCGTGCGCATGATGCCGACCATCGGGACCGGTGGTTTATACCGATAACCCCGCCTGAGGGCAGCCCTCACACGAGAATCCCTCCCTCGCGTTCAATTCCCTTTTTCTGAGAGAACAGACGTATGTCGTAACTTCATCTGAAAACAATTTACAGTGAACAGTACGACCGGCTTCGGGCAATTCAGAAGCGCCGGATATGACATGATCATTGTTGAACTCTGCCATGGATCTCTCCTTAACCTTTACATTGGGGAATCGACAGGTCTGGTCTTGCGGCCTGCAAAAAAAGCCTTTCTGACAAGGTATTTTAAAATATCCTGAGAGAAGGCTTCATTACGTTGATATTCGCCGTCATAAGCGACATAAATATCGTATCACAACTTCATTAATTCGCAATTATCATGCCACGAAATAACTCTTTGTAATTTTGAACTGTTCTGTTTGCGGGTATGCAAAGAGCTGAGCAAATACACTCAGCGGTGATGGATTTCGCTCAGCACTTGTTGCCGCTGAGCAATTTGCTTGCGGTTATGATCGCTTCGGCCAGTTTGGCCATCGGGATATTCTGATTTCTGCTCTGCTGTTGAATGCGCTTGAACGCCTCAACTTCGGGGATGCCCTCTTTCTCCATCAGAATGCCTTTTGCCTGCTCAATGAGCTTCCGGGCCTTGAGGGCCTCTTTGAGGTCGCCGAGTTCGTGCTCGAGCATCCGAAACTGCTTAAAACGCGAGCGCGCAAGCGTAATGGCCGGCAGAAGATCGTTCTCGGATACCGGCTTTACCAGATAGCCCGATACGCCGACCTCATCAGCCTTCTCTATGAGGTCCATCTGGCTGTACGCAGTCAGGATTATAATGGGAACAGGTTGCTGGGCAAGGATCTGCCGCGATGCCTCAAGACCGTCCATATCCTCCATCTTGATGTCCATGAGGATGAGGTCGGGCGACAGTTCCTTCGCCTTTTCCACAGCTTCCCTGCCGGTGCGGGCGCGGGCTATCATACGGTGGCCGATGTTCTCGAGCATCGTGGAAAGGCTCATGGTGATAAGCGTTTCATCATCAGCGATCAGTATCTTGAGAGATTCCATTGATTTTGGGTTTTCCGTTTATCGGAACGTAATTTTTTGCCTATTCTATGCGAGCCGTCCTGAAATTTCAAGACAATTTTTCCTCCGGAAACCGTTTTTGCCCAATTTTTTTAGCTTGCATTTTGTTATATTTTTGCTACAATTTAAATCGTTTGTTGCCTCCGAAGAGTATTATGTGACAGTGAGTGGCATCTTTCTGCAGACATGCATACGAGATATCAATAATACCTGGTTACATAAAACTATGAAAGGGAGGTCGCTGTATGCCTAAAAAGGTCAAAGGCAAAAAAAAGTCAAAGATCCGCAAAGCAACCGCCAAAAAACCGGCAAAGAAGAAGGTAGCCGCTAAGAAAAAGAAAGCCGTAAAGAAGGTCGCTAAGAAAAAAGTTGCGAAGAAAAAGACCTCGAAAAAAAAGACCGCGAAAAAATCGATAAAAATCAAAGCCGCTCCAAAGAAGCAGGTCCTGCGAAAACCAACCATGGTGAAGCCGGGCCCGCAGCCGACCGGCATTCCGTCCGTTGAAGAACCGGCGGCCAACGAAGAGGCCCTGGGAGCGATCACCCATTATTACAGCCACCTCTCGGTAGCCGTGGTCCAGATGAACAAAGGAACATTAAGAGCAGGCGATACCATTCATATTAAAGGACATACCACGAATTTTACCCAAACTGTCGAATCCATGGAATTCGAGCATCAGCATATAGAGCAGGCCTCGGCAGGCCAGAGCTTTGGTATGAAGGTAAAAGACCATGTGCGGGAGCACGACATCGTCTATCTCGTAAAATAGCGCCGGCTTTCTTCCCGCTCCTTATACGATATAAACATAAGATATATTCACAGCAGCGCAGGTGATGTTGCCTGCGCTGTAATTTTTTGATTCTTTCACTTCAAAGTTAAAGCCTGCAGACTGTCAATAACGCAGGTCGGCCCCGGCGCGAAAGTCGGTGTGAGCATACCGTATAAGTCCCTGTAACATAACCCGGCTGAAGGACTACGTGAGGGGTATTCGCAACTGTCAAGGCATATTGGTACGCTAAGCGACCGAGCGAAGTGGGCCGACCTGCATCGGTGTTCAACTTAAACACGAAAGAGGCTAATTTTTTATCCCTCTGTTCCTGAAAAGGAGTCCCCCATCCCCTCGATCCACGGCAACATAACCGGTCTCAAACCGGCCCAGATCAGGATGCTCGAACGTCTCTACCGCAGGCGGACGCCGCCGGAAGCTGTCATCACACCCGAGGCAGCCCGTGCGTTGACCGAGGCGTCGGCTGAAACAGGCAGGCAGACCGGGCTCCTCATCGACCGGGGCGGCAGCATACGGTACGTCATCGTCGGCACGGACAGGGACATCCTCATACCGGACCTCTCGGATTACCGCCTCGGTTCCAAACGCCTCAGGGGAGTGAGATTCATCCATACTCATTTAAAAGACGTTCCTCTGAATCAGGAAGACCTGACCGACCTCGCCCTGCTCCGTCTTGATATGATCGCGGCTCTCTCAGTACGGCCCGGCGGCCTGCCCGGCACTATTTCGATCGCCCATCTCCTCCCGCCAAACCCGGAGCAAAAGCTCTATGAGATCATATCCCCGCGGCCTGTTCACGCCATCGATATCAACGCCGCGCAGTTCATAGCCGAACTCGAAAGGGAAATGGAGCGTACGCGGCCTGCCGTGGAGGTCGGGAAAAAAGACCGGGCCATACTGGTCAGTGTGTCCAAAAAAAGCAAGGCGCAGCAGGAAGAGTCAATCGAAGAGCTCAAGGAACTGGCCCGCTCCGACAACATCCAGGTCCTCGACGCCATGATCCAGCGGCCGCATGACATCAGCCCCAAATACCTTCTCGGCGAAGGGAAACTGAAGGAGCTCATCATCCGTTCCCAGCAGCTCGGCGCTGACCTTATCGTATTTAACCAGAATCTCACCCCTTCCCAGGTCAAGGCCATCGGGGATGTGACCGAGATGCGTGTCATCGACCGCACACAGTTGATCCTTGATATCTTCGCGCGCAGGGCGCACAGCAGGGACGGAAAGGTGCAGGTTGAGCTTGCGCAGCTTAAGTACCGGCTCCCGAGGCTCTCCGAGCGCTCTACGGCTCTCTCACGGCTTACCGGAGGTATCGGCGGAAGAGGCCCGGGAGAGACGAGACTTGAAATAGACATGCGCCGCGCCAGGGACAGGATAAGGGGGCTTGAAAAGGAGCTCAAGGCGCTCAGCAGAGGGAGACAGCAGAGGCGCGAGAAGCGCATCCAAAGCGGGATACCCATCGTCTCCATAGTGGGATATACGAACGCCGGAAAGTCAACATTGCTCAACGCCCTGACAAAATCAGAGGTCAACGTCGAAGACCTGCTGTTCGCCACGCTCGATACCGCCACGCGCAGGCTCCGCTTCCCCCGTGAGCGCGAAGTGGTCATCACCGACACGGTCGGGTTCATTCAGGACCTTCCCGAAGACCTGCTCGGCGCCTTCCGCGCCACGCTCGACGAGATGCAGGACGCGGACCTGTTGCTTCATGTGGTGGACATCAGCAGTCAGCGGTTCGAGCACCAGATGGGGTCCGTGGACACGATACTTATCGACCTTGAACTTGACCGTATACCCCGGCTCGTTGTGTTCAACAAGGTCGACAAGGTGGACGCGGTCTGGGCCCGGGCTATCGCAAAACGCTTTAGCGGTGTGGTCTGCTCAGCAATAATGCCTGAAACATTCGGAGATCTATTGAAGGAGATTGAGAAAAGAGTGTGGCCCACTGATAGTCAGGAGTCAGAAGTCAGGAATTAGGAGAGAAGACAGTTGTGTAGGTTGGGCAAAGCGACTCATCTTGCCCAACAGATTCCCGATTAAAGCATTGGGCCTTACGTAGAACGTTCAGCCCAACCTACGGAACTTCGCCAACCCTTCGCCTCCATCAGGCTGGGCAAGGGACTTCCACCCTCAAGCTGTTGAACATGCTCGGCACACAAAAAAGCCGAGAATCCCCCACGGAGGTCCTCGGCTTCGTCATAGCGTTTTCTCGCAGTTTCTTATTGATGTTTATTCGGCCGACGGGCCGACGCTACGCAACCTGCGTCGTCAGGAAAATCGGCAGCGTCATATGAGAAATCTGGTCCTGGAGAGCTTCGATGCCGTCGATATGCTCGTCTTCCTCATTCAGTATGTGTTCGAGCACTTCGCGCGTGGCAAAATCGCCCACTTCTCCAGCCAGTTGTATTCCCGCGTTGTACGCCTTGATGGCGCCTTCTTCCGCGGCATGATCATATTCAAGCTGCTTTGGGATGTCGCTGCCGATGGATATCTTCTTCAAATTGGTAACAGTGGGAATGCCTTCGAGAAAGAGTATCCGCCCGATGAGCTTTTCAGCGTGCTTCATCTCGGTTATTGCCCGCTTTTCAAAGTGCTCGTGCAGTTTCCCGTACCCCCAGTTGGCGGCCATCTCGGAATGCACCATGTACTGGTTGATGGCGGTCAGCTCGTCCGCCAGCAACGAATTCAGCGTTTCGATCAGTTTTGGGTTTCCTTTCATTGAGAACCTCCTCGGTGGTTAATAAATGCAATCTCCATAAAAAACGCAGATTTTGAGAGTGAAAACTTTGAAACGTAAATTCATTTCCGACCTTGCGGTTTGTGAACGCTCTTTCTGAATGAGAAGGATTCCTGCGGGGTGCAAGTCACACTGGTAAAAGACGGCTTATCTGTTAAGAAGCTTATCACATCGTCTTGTATTGTCAAGGTCCTTTCCGTGGAGTTCTTGAAGATTATTGAACCTTTTTCCGAGGGGAGCGATCTTTTCGACCTTCACCTCCTCGCCCACCAGCACACCCATGTCCATGAGCCGGCGCTTGAGCGGCCCGATGGCGCCCATTTTGACGATTTTTCCGCTCTCGCCCGCGCGCAACTCCATGTGGTCCATGTGGTCCCGGCAACTTTTTGCAGCCACGCCGGAGGCGTGGCTCCCGCTTTTTACGTCGATTACTTCAGCGCGCTCGTCGGCGCGCAACAGCCCAAGGGGAATCATATGCTTCCTCCTACAGTCTCCACGTGATCCCTGCAAGGACCGAATAATCGGTCTCGGTCTTGTTCAGTCCGCCCTTGACGCCGAGGTCGATATCCAGGTTCTCAGAAACGGAATAAATCAGTCCGCCCAGAATGAAGGCGGGATGGGTGCCCGAAGTCTTGTCGGGGTTCCGCTCCATGCCGATGTTCGCGACGAGGACCAAGTCCTTCACGACCTCCACCTGCGAGGCGAGGGAGACGTGCCAGATGTCCTTCCTGTTGGCGTCCTCGTCAGCCTGAAGCTTGTACTCGTTCCTGACATAGCCCGCGTTGAAATGGAACGCCCAGGGCTCCGCCTCCTTGGTGGTGATGAAGAACGTACTGTAAGACACTTTTCCGTTGCCGAGCCCCTTCTCCTCGTCTCCGGTCGGAAGGCTGATGCCGGGCTTTACCGCAAAGCTCAGGCCGTCCTTTTCATAGACGCGCGCCTTGAGTTCGATGGACATGTCCGTAGCCCCCCGCGTTGCCGTTGTGGTCCCCGCATCCTCCGTCCGGGCCGCCGTATAGGGCAGGCCGAACACGAGATCGACGGCGTCAGTG
>DATDRO010000123.1:0-4469 GCA_035291685.1 Nitrospirota bacterium
GCGCGTTCGATGATGTTTTCGAGCTCGCGCACGTTTCCGGGATACGGGTAGCCCATTAAAACATTCATGGTGTCGCCGGTGATCCCCTTGATCAAAATGTCCTTTCTCTTTGCCGCGTGTTTTTGGACAAGATGTTTTGCCAGGAGCGGCACATCTTCCGCTCTTTCCCGGAGCGGCGGCAGGTGAATATTGATGACGTTCAGCCGGTAAAAAAGGTCCTCCCGGAACGTACCCCGCTGACAAGCCATCTTCAGGTCCCTGTTCGTGGCGGTGATGAATCGGAGGTCCACCTTTAACTGGCGGCTTCCCCCGATCCTCATGATCTCGCCTTCCTGAAGGACCCGAAGGATCTTCGTTTGAAAAAGAGGGGACACGTCGCCGATCTCATCGAAGAAGACCGTGCCCCCGTCCGCCAGCTCAAGGAGGCCCTTCTTCGCATATTGTGCGCCGGTAAAAGAACCTTTTTCGAAACCGAAGAGCTCCGATTCAAGGAGCGTGTCGGGGATCGCGCTGCAGTTTATGGTCATGAACGACTTTTCGTTCCTCGGGCTCCAGCGGTGTATCGCCCGGGCGATGAGCTCCTTGCCCGTGCCGCTTTCCCCGGTGATGAGGACGTTGCTTTCGCTCGCCGCGGCCTTCTTTATCAGGCCGAAGACCTCCTGCATGGGCGGGCTCATGCCGATGAGCTCATCAAAGCCGTACTTTTGATTGAGTATTTTCTTTTTATGTTTGTCGAGTATCTCCGAGAGGGCCGCTGTGGTGAGCGGTTTTTCCAGGAAATCGCTGGCGCCTAATTTCATCGCCTCCACGGCTTTCCGTACTTCAGGCCGGGCAAAGGCGATAACAGGCATCCGGTGCCGTACATCGAGGATCCTCTGTTCCCAGCTTTCCGTATCGAGGTCAAGAAAAGCTATATCATAGCCTTTGCCAGCCGAAGGACCGGACCCAGGCTCAGCGGGCTCCGTTCTTGAATTCTGCATATCCGGAGCGAAGCCCGCGGATTTGAACAAGGCGTAGATGTCTTTTGCTTCATCGGAAATAATGAGGATGTTCAGCATGGCTTATTCATACAGGGCACCAATATCGTCCAACGGGAAAAAAGAGAGCCCGACCTCAGGCTACTTTGAGCCCGCCTTTACCACAAGGACCGCACAGGCGGCGAGCACGATCACGCGCTCGGCCACGCTGCCCATGAGAAGCTTTTCAATGCCCGTCTTCCCGTGGCTGCCGAGGACGATGAGGTCAGCGCTCTTCTCCCGGGCGGTCTCGATGATGGCATCGGAGGGTTTTCCACTCATGACAAAGGCCTGCACCGCTACCCCCTCCTTCTGCGCCGCGTCTTTCACCGCCTTCGCGTTCTTCTCCGCCTCGTGCATCTCTTTTTCCGCGATCAGCTCCCGCTGCGGCATCGAGAACTCAATGTCCGTCGGCGTCATCAGCTCCGAGGGAACGACGGAGATGACCGTAAGCTTGCTTTTGTTCCGCTTGGCGAGTCCGATGGCCTCGGAGGCTGCGGCCGCGGAATATTTCGAACCGTCCGTCGCGACCAGGATGTTCTTGAACTCCACTTTCGCGGCCCGTGGGACTACGAGCACATTGCAGGGCGCGTGACCGATGACGCGCGAGGTGACGCTTCCCATCATGAGCCGCCTGAGTCCGGTGCGGCCGCGCCGACCCATGACGATCATGGAGATCTTGTTCTTTGCCGCTTCATCAACGATATATTTGTATGAGTCCTCGCCCTGATGAACAATGCCGTTGCAGTCCACCCCTTCCTTTTTTGCCCGGGCCTGCAGCGCCTCTATGTGTTCCCGGGCCGTCTTCCCCGCTTTTTCCGTGATCTGGGGAGCGAGCGCTTCAAACTCCGGATTGCTCTCTACCACGGACATTACCCACAATTTGCTCGAGCATTTCTTTGCAAGCTTGATGGCCTCTCGTATGGCCCCCTCGCTGTATTCCGAACCATCGGTGGAGAGGAGCAACCTTTCAACGCGCGCGGTGGGACAGATATCTGCCATGTGAATGTCCTCCTGTTTTGTTATTATTTTTTTATGTTGGTCAAATTTAAAGCAGACCGCAACAGAATAGCGCCGTGTACTAAATAGTTGCACTGACGCTATCATAATATCTCTTGCGCTTTCTGTCAACCGGATAAACGAATTTTTTGTTCTGTTCGATTAAGAACCAGGAGAGGACTCAGGGGAACGGGATGTGCGATGGTCATCAAGCGAGAAAAGGCCGTGGGTATGTGACTGTCAGGTAATGAATTGGAACAGATCGTGTCGAGCTCGGTTTGAATGGTGGTCCCAACGGGAATCGAACCCGTGTCTCCGGCGTGAGAGGCCAGCGTCCTAGGCCGCTAGACGATGGGACCGATGTGCGAGCACAAGTCAAAAGGCAAAGTGCAAAATGAAAAATGAAATGGCGCGTTTTTTTCAATTTGACTTTTGCATTTTGCAATCTGCATTCTGCATTGTGAAACTGGTTGGGGGAGGAGGATTCGAACCCCCGTAAACAGGTTCAGAGCCTGTCGTCCTACCACTGGACGATCCCCCAGTTTTGACTGGTGAAATATATACAAAAGCGTCATGGGTGTCAAGGCAAAAAGCGGTTCACGTTGATCTCTCCATTTATGGCGCCGGCGTAACACGCTGTTTTACTGTGAATTATAAGAAAAACTTATTAGCTTAGTTTCAGCGGACGTGGTATGGTAATTCCATTAGAGAAAGCTTTCCAATGCTGTCGTCGGTCCGGGGCCGACACGTTAACGAAGCTACTGTCGAAACTTTCATGAAAAAAAGAGAGGCAAAGCATGAAACCACAAACTTAACCACAGAGAACACTGAGAAAAAATCTTTTAAATATTCAAAAAACTCTGTGAACTCTGTGGTTAGAATTAAGATGAAGAACTGAGGAACCTGAGGAGGACGCAGAGGAGAGGCGAAAAAATACTCTTGAATTTACTAAGATCAAATGCATTTCTCTGTGTGCTCTGTGGTTAATTTTTGACATTATGCTAACGAATGAAAGGAGACACAAACTATGGAAAACAAGGAATTCGTATTCGTCCTCAGCCATTCCTACGATGCAATCGAGCGGGCCGCTGCTGCTCTGCAGCTTGCGACCAACATGGCCGCCTTTGATGCGAAGATAGACTTCTTTCTCATGAACGAAGGCGTGCACCTTGCGCGCAAGGGTTTCGCAGAATCCGTCACCTGGCAAAAGGGGTTTTCTCCGGTGGCTGAGCTCATGAAAAGCCTGGTCGAAGACTTTGACTGCAAGTTCTATATCTGCGCATCCTGCGTGAAACCGTACGGCCTCGAGGGAGCGGAATGGATAAAGAACGCAGAGGTCAAGCCGGGCTCCTATCTCGGCGAGCTGCTCATGAAGCGGCAGAACGTCACGTTCTGATCGTTCATGTAACCGCAGTTGCTCTTGTGTCATTGCGAGATTGCTTCGCTTCGCTCGAAAAGACAACAAAAAGACTTTTTCAACAGCCCGTTAGACAAAAGCGACATGAGAGACCAAGGCACACCGACACTACCCCTTACCGAAAACAGCCTTGTTATTTGGAACGATATTCTATTGCCCAAAAGCCCGATTTTCTGTATAGTCTTGAATGAAAGGGGCTTGCGGAGCAGTCCGGAATCGCCGCTTTTGACTCGAACCTCTTCCGCGATACATGACATGCCCCTGACAACACTGTCATTGCAATAACAATTTCAGCAGGAAATTCATTTGAAACCCCATAGCGCGGTGGCGCGTAACGGCGTAGTCCAACCAGCTTCTTTCTGTAAAGATGCGTTCAGAAAGAAGCCTAAACATTATGTTTACCCTAAAGACCCCTGAAACATTCTCCTTGACTTTGTGAATCCTATGGGATACAATTAATTTGTGATCGAAATTCGTAAGACAGATGTCTTCGAACGATGGCTTACGGGGCTTCGTGATCAACGGGCCGTTGCCAGAATTAACACGCGGCTTCGGCGCATGATGTTGGGGAACCCTGGAGACGTGTCGCCTGTGAGAGAGGGCGTTTCGGAGCTGCGGATCGATTATGGTCCTGGCTACAGGGTTTATTTCGTACAGCGCGGCCGGGAAGTGGTAATTCTGCTTGCGGGCGGCGATAAGCGCACACACAGTCGCGGGATATTGAAAAAGCACTCGAAATGGCACGGATGCTGTAGGAGGATACCATGAAAAAAGTAAAAGTTAAAACGACAAAGTGGGACGCAGTGGATTATCTGAAGACCGACGAGGACATGGCAAATTATCTTGAAGCCGCCATCGAGGACAGCGATCCCGCCCTGATTTCTGCGGCATTGGGTGACATTGCCAGAGCAAAGGGCATGTCTCAGGTTGCCCGTAAGGCCGGACTCGGCCGCGAAAGCCTTTACAAGGCCCTCTCTCCGAACGGCAACCCTGAGTTTGCCACAATACTCAAGGTTGTGAAGGCACTCGGTTTGCGT
>DATDRO010000124.1:0-3371 GCA_035291685.1 Nitrospirota bacterium
CGTGTTTGTCTCATTCCCGATCTCCCCATCCGCGTCAGGATAAAATATTCAATAAAAAGGTACTCGTTGTTGATGACGAATCTCTCATCAGATATTCTCTGAAGTCGTTTGTTGAGGGAGAAGGTTTTATTGCCATAACTGCGGATTCCGCCCTCAATGCGCTCAAAAGCATTGAAGAGGCAAATCCCCACATCGTCATCCTGGATATCAACCTTCCGGACTCCAACGGCCTGGCGCTGCTCAAGACCATTAAAGAGACCAATCCCAAGATTATTGTTATTATGATCACCGGGTGTGCCGATGTACAGAGCACCGTCGAGGCCATGAAGAGGGGCGCCCTTGACTATCTGGAAAAACCCATAGATTTTGACAAATTAAAAGCTATCCTTGATACGACGAAGGATGAGCGCGCCGTGGATGCGAAGACGCTTCCCACGGCTGATTTCGTTTTTACGAGCACTGCAATGAAAGAAGTTGCCAGGATCAAGGAACGTCTGGCCACCAAAACCGATGTGACGATCCTTGTGCTCGGCGAGAGCGGCACCGGCAAGAGCTTTCTCTGTAAGATCATGCACGAATTAAGTCCGCGGAAGGGGAAGCCTTTCGTGGAGATCGGCTGTTCGAATATTCCCGAACATCTCATAGAAAGTGAACTGTTCGGGCACGAAAAGGGCGCGTTCACCGACGCGAAGGCCGCGAAGAAGGGTCTTATTGAAATGGCGGAGGGCGGGACGGTGTTCCTCGACGAGATCGGAGATATGCCGTATCCGATGCAATCGAAGATCCTCAGCCTGATCGAGGAAAGGAAGTTCAGAAGGGTCGGCGGGCTTCAGAATATCCATGCGGATGTCAGGATATTCGCCGCGACGAACAGGAACCTCTATGATCTCGTGCAGGCGAAGAAGTTCAGGCTTGATCTCTACTATCGTTTGAATGTGGTGACCATAGAGATGCCCCCGCTCAGAGAGCGGAAAGAGGACATACCGGTGCTTGTTCAGCACTATCTCAAGCGCTACAGTGAAAAATACCACTGCACGTGTAAAGGAATTTCCCAGCGGGCGCTCAATTTCCTTCAGGAGCATTCGTGGCAGGGGAATATCAGGGAATTGAAAAACCTGATCGAGAAGCTGGTGATCCTGGCAAAGTGTGAAAAGATCGACATTGACGATCTCCCGCCTATTTTATTCGAGCAAAAAAACGCGGGTGCTCCGTCAAAAAAGGAAGAACAGATATTTAAGCAGGACGAAGCCGGGAAGACGGATGCGGGGTCACGCAACGGTCTGTCTCTCAAGGTGATGGAGGCGGAATACATCAAGTCGGCGCTCAAGCTTGCGGACGGCAATCAGCGGAAAGCGGCGCGTCTCCTCGATATCAGCAGGGACACCCTCCGGTATCGTTTGAAGAAGCTGGGGATAGATTCGTCGTTATTTACCTCCTGACCCGGACACGCCTGGTCCAAAAGGCGTTTAGCAAATGAGCCCGCACCCGGCGCTTATGAGTGGAACCGCGAATGCGGGGTGTGCAGAGCGCGCGTGCAGGGGAGATCGTCCATCCTCCTTCGGGTTTTAGACTCGCCCGCCGTGTTCCTTTCACCTTTCTCACGGGTACGATGTATTAGTATGTGTCTGACCGTGGCAAACAAGCGTACAACTCCCCGAAGAAGTGCCGGTATCGGTGAAGGTCGGGAAGGTGTTGCCCGGCAAAGGGCTTACATATCGTGTGTCAAAATTTATAAGATGTGTATGATTTCCTGACAGCCCATCATCTTTTACTCCATGCGGGTCATGGCACACTGAACAGGGTGCGTTTACGGTCGATCCTAAATGTCCGCTGTGCCCGCCTCGGCTCATCGTTGTCCCTCCCGATTGCTTCTGAAAACTCACGTCACTAAGGATGCCGGCCTGACTATGGCACCGGTAGCAAAGGTTGTAATTCTGATAACTTTCGATCGTGTCCATAATCGTCTCATATTGCCTTTTCAAAATAGGAGGATAATCTGATCCGTGCGGCCCGTTCGAGCCGGAACCTCCGTTTGACGCGCTTTCATCACTGTGACAATCCGTGCAATAAATTATGCTCGACGTGCTCAGGTTCGGCGGGGCGTCAAGGTCCGAGCCGGGAATGCTGGGAACAAAGCTGTTTTTCCCGGCGCCTGTCACCGGATGGTAGGACGGGTTGATCGTATTAAATTGCACGCTTTTGTTCGTTTCGTTCACCACCCTTGGAATAAAAGGTATTTGAGAAGCAGACGCAGCGTGGCATTTAAAGCATATTTCATATTCATACTGGGCGGGCAAAATCGCTGTCACGCCGTCGCTCAACACGCCGCTCACCTTCTGCAGCCTTCCCGAGACATACGGCGGCATTGCCGTCACATCGTTCACGACATGGGGGTTATGGCAATCAACACATTCCACATGGCCGCTGATCGCGCTCGAAGATTCCGTCGGGTCGTGGATCCCCGTGGTCGCTGCAACAGGATGTTTCGATGATTTCAGGAGAAATTGCGCCTCGATATTTTTTGATGCCACATTCCCATTATGACAGGGATAGCAGTTCTGTTCCTCATCGAGATAGTTGAGGAGTCTTTTCGGCCCCCCGGCGGTATGGGGAGTATGACAATTTTCACAGCCGTTCTTTTGGACCGTGCCCCAATTAAATTCCGAGGTCGCTCCGGTCCTCGGCCACGGGTTCGTTGATGCGCCGTTCCATATTTTGTCCAACAGGCTGTGGCTCGTTGCCGGCCAGCCGTCCTTTATGTGGCATCTGAGACAGAGAGCGGAGTTTTCGTTGTTGACGGCGAGAAATTTCTTGTTCTCATTTTCATGCGCGTCATGGCAGGTTGAACAATGGATCTCGCCGATCCCGTAGAAAATGAGGTCCGTGGGCAGGGTCGGGGAAAGCTCCGCATTGGGACGTGACGTAAGTGAGTCATAGTAAGAAAATGAAACAGGGTGGTCATCCGAGAGCGATATGCCTATATACGACCGCCTGTCCGGAGTGATCTCCTTTTTCATCTCTATCTTGATCGGCTGGTGTGTGGCCGGATCCAGCGGCCAGCGCACTATGCCGAGTCCGATCGTTCCGTCATGACAGCTGAGGCAGAGTCTCGTCGGGCCGGTCGGCTGCTTCGTTGTGGCGCCCATGGTGGAACTGCTGTACAAGGGATAGGTCCTCGCCTCCAGGTTCTTGTTCCAGAGGGGCGTTTGCGGCGCGGCATTATGCGGTGTATGACAAAAAACACAGATGCGGTCTTCACTGACCGCTGTGACCTCTCCCGTACCCGAGAGAGAGAGGTTGTGCTTGGTATTTACAATGCCGGTTTTTGCTTCCGCAGCGACGAGAGAGCCCAGGACGGCACAGCCGGCAAT
>DATDRO010000125.1:0-4355 GCA_035291685.1 Nitrospirota bacterium
TTCCCCGGTCATGGCTATATCCCGCCGGGCAGGCCTTTTTAGAAGAAGAGAGATAAGCGCCATGAGCATGGCGATGCCGGCGGAAGGGCCGTCCTTCTGTATCGCTCCCGACGGCACGTGAATATGAATATCGTGGTGCTCGAAGAAGTCCTCGGGTATGCCGAGCGAGGCGGCATTGCTCCTGATGTAGCTGAGTGCGGCCTGGGCGGATTCCTTCATCACATCACCAAGCGAGCCCGTGATGATGAGTTCCTTCCTGCCTTTCATCATTGCCACCTCGACGAAAATGATATCTCCCCCGGCCTCGGTCCAGACGAGCCCCGTCGTGACGCCGACACGGTCCTTTCCTTCTATCACCTCAAAGCGGTATTTTCTCGGGCCAAGATAGCGCTCCGCCATTTCCGGTGTGATCTTGATATTACACTCTTTCTCTTTTTCCAGTACGCACTCTTTGGCGATCTTCCGGCATACGGTGGCGATCTTTCGCTCGAGGTTTCTTATGCCGGCCTCGTGTGTGTATTCCTGGACGATTTTCTCGATCGCATCGAGAGTAAAGACAGGGGGATTCTCGGAGAGGCCCTTTTCCCGTATCTGCCGCGGTATGAGGAATTTTTCGGCTATCCGCGCCTTTTCCTCATTTGTATAGCCGGAAAATTTGATGACCTCCATGCGGTCCCTGAGCGGCGCCGGAACATTTTCGATCACGTTCGCGGTGAGGATGAATATGACGCTCGACAGGTCGAAGGGCGCATCGAGGTAGTGGTCCACGAAGCTCCGGTTCTGCTCGGGGTCCAGTACTTCCAGCAACGCCGACGCGGGGTCGCCCTTGAAATCGTGTCCTATCTTGTCCAGTTCGTCGAGCATGAACACGGGGTTGGATGATTCCACTCTCCGGATCTCTTCGATGATCCTGCCCGGCTTTGCGCCGACGTAGGTCCGCCGATGGCCGCGTATCTCCGCTTCGTCCTTCATTCCTCCCAGCGAGATCCTCGTGAACTTTCTTCCCAAGGCCCTGGCTATGGACCTGCCGAGAGAGGTCTTTCCCGTGCCCGGGGGCCCGGCAAAACAGAGGACGGAGCCTTTGGTGCTTTTTATCTGCGCTTTGCTTTCCAGGGCCTGCTTCACGGCAGCGCGGACCTCTTCGAGCTTGAACGGTTTTGCTATGTAAGAGAAAGCGCCTTTTTTGATGGCCTCTATGGCGGACGGGATCGAGGCATAGGCGGTTATCATGATGACCTTCGTGTCCGGATATTTTGCCTTTGCCTTTTCGAGGAGTTCCATGCCGTCTATGGTACCCATCCTCAGGTCTGTGAGCAACAGGTCGAATTCAGAGGTTTCCAATTCCGCAAGCGCTTCTGCACCGTCCGCGGCTGTTATCACGGTATAATTTTCTTTTGTGAATATATGTTGAAGATTTTTTCTTGCTATCTCCTCGTCGTCGACAATGAGAAGGCGCGGTTTTTTGGTGTTTATCAGGATCTTGACCGCCAGATGTTCCAGGACCCGTTCCTTCGTTTTGGCCAGGCCATAATGATCATCGTTCAGGATCCGTTCGGCCCGATCGATATCGAGGTTATCTTCGGTCTTCTTGTTCCACGGCATGGTGACGAGGTAATCGATGTAGGTGAGGCCTATCGTATACTCGGCCGAGGCGGGGCCTATCTTGGAGAGAATGTCCAACTCCTGCTGCGCGATCTTTTCCACCGGAGGAGGCATTTTCGCCTGGGCCACGGTCTGTCGCAGTTCTTCCAGCAGGTTTTCCTGCTGGCTGTCTTCGGATTTTTTAAAAAACATCACAAAAGATCCTTTTATAAGTCATTGGCTGATTTTATCATGAGTCTGGAGCACTGTAGAGAACAAGATCACTATAACACAAAAAAAATATCGAGACAACCGCTCCATCATGCTGGTCAATGATAATGCCCATCCATTGCATTATGCAACCGTTATCCGATTTTTGCATCATAGTATATTTATTTTTAAATTCAATAAGTTGTAGCACATTACATTTATATTATTGCATTATGAAACACATGTAAACACTGCCCTATATCAACACAATATAAATTAATATAATTAATACAATATGTTGCGACCTGCTAACCATTTGGCACGAGAATTGAAATAACAATAAGCAAATACTTGAGAAAGGAGATCCGATCATGAAAAAGTTATTTAAGAAACTGGAAGCCACCATGGCGGCAGTAGCCTTTGCAGAGGAGGGCGAATTTGATACGGCACGGCAGATCATGCACGAAGATAAGCCGAGAAAGACAGACCGTCCTTCTTCTTACCGGTCCATAAGGCCGACCGATCGAAAAGTGCTGAGGGCGGACTAAACAGCGGTCCTTTGAGGTTCCCATGGAAATGAACAAGCTCAAGAAGATGATGCGAAAAATGGAAGGATATATGACGGCGGCCTCGTTTGCGGAAGAAGGCGAGTTTGAGTCCGCGCAGTCGCTCCTTCAGGAAGAGAAGACCGTCCTGCTGGCCTTGCGGGAAGGCCATATCGATCCGAATACATTGAAATACGCAATGAACGCATCGAAAAGGATCGGCGCTCATCTCGATATCCTGTACATCTCATCAACCGGCGAAAGTGATCTGAACGAGGAATCCATGCTTCTCCAGTATCAATCAGAATTGAAAGCCGATGGGGTACCGGCCCACCTCGTCCGGAAAACGGGATGTATAAAACAGGAAATCATCGATTACACGAACAAAGAGCAAGATGTCATTTTCGCTGTTGTCGATTCTCCCAACAGCCTGGATGGTAACTGCAAAAAGAACGATACACGGCTTTCCGAATTATGGCAAAAACTCAGGTGCCCGCTTGTTGTGGTCATGGAGGGCACACGGGCGTAAGGGATGCTCCCCTCCCTTGATGGGAGGGGAGAGAGGGGAGGGTGACCGACGGCAAACCACCCCCACCTAACCTCCCCCATCGAGGGGGAGGGAGATAATGGATGCTTAGACTTTATTTTTAAGGAGGAATTACAATGGCACAGAGCAGCACCAAGAAAAAACCAATCGGCAAAATGCTCATCATGGGGATCATTTCCATAGCGTTGTACGCCACGCTCCTGATGAAGCAGGACCTGGTGAACGGTTCATTTGCCAGGGGCGGGCTGTATGCGTTCCTGCCCATAGCCACGGCGTTCATATTCTCGTTTATCCACGGCTCATTTACCGGAAATTTCTGGACGGTAATGGGTATCGAGGCCGCGAAGAAGAAAAAGGAGGTAAAATAGCATGCATGACCTTATTGGAACAGCGGCTAATTTTATTCATCTTGACACAATAACGATCCTTTATCTTTTCGGCGTCGGATTCGTGGGGGGACTGGTAAGCGGATTCATCGGTTCAGGCGGGGCCTTCGTGCTCACGCCGGGCATGATGAGTCTGGGCGTGCCCGGCCTTGTGGCGGTTGCGAGCAATATGTGCCACAAGTTCCCCAAGGCGCTCGTGGGCTCCATTAAGCGCGCCAAGTATGGCCAGGTGGACCTTAAACTCGGACTGATCCTCGGAGTTTCCGCCGAAGCAGGGGTCCTGTACGGCGCTCACATCCAGGAAAGCATCAAGAAAGCCTTTGGCGACGCCGGCTCCAATCTCTACGTGAGTGTGGCCTTTGTTGTGATCCTGGCGGTTGTCGGCGGCTTTGTGCTGCGCGACGCGTGGAAGACCTATAGATCAGGAAACATGCACGCGGAAGAGAAGGCGGGAAAGCTTGCGCGATGGGTGCAGTCCATCAATATTCCCGGCACCATGGTGTATTTCAAGAGCTTGAACGCGCGGATCTCGATCCTCTTCACCATACCTCTTGGCTTTGCAACGGGCATGCTGGCAGCCACGATCGCTGTGGGCGGCTTCATTGGCGTTCCGGCGATGATCTACGTGCTTGGCGCCCCGAGCCTTATGGCTTCCGCCACGGAACTCGTGATCGCGTTCGTCATGGGCCTTGGCGGCTCGTTCAAGTTCGCCATGCACGGGCTGGTTGATATCCGCCTTGCCATGATCATCCTCGCCGGTTCGCTCTTCGGCATCCAGCTCGGCGCCATCGGGACCACCTACGTGAAGCCCTTCATGATCAAAGTGGTCATGGGCGTCATCATGGTCATTGTCCTGTTCAGCCGCGGCTTGATGGTCCCCGTGTACCTTTCCCAGCTCGGGCTCATACAGACGATCAGCGACAGCACGGTGAAGTTGCTTAAAACCACGAGCTTTGCTATAATGATCTTCGCGCTGCTGCTCGGCGCCTTCATCGTCCTGCGGGCCATGTGGCAGGGTCGTCAGGCCGAGAGACTCCAGCATGCGGCGGGGGTCCTGGAGCATGGGAAAGTATAGAAAGATACTTG
>DATDRO010000126.1:0-7098 GCA_035291685.1 Nitrospirota bacterium
GCGGCTGGTGCTGGGTCCCTCCATCACGCGGGGCGGTTTACTGGGGCCCGGGATTCGTCGGCTGGGTCTATACTCCGGCGTATGTGGCATGGGTCCCCCTGGCGCCGGGAGAGATCTATTACGGGTACGGCTACTACGGCCCGGGAAGCATCAATATCACGACGATCAATATCAATACCGTCGTCGTCAACAAGAGATACAGGAACTCCGCGGCAGCTCATGCCGTGACCGTTGTAAGGCGGGATTCCTTCGGCACGGGCATGAGAGTGCCGGTCAAGCTCAAAGAGAACCCTTTTGATGAGATCGTAAGACAACGACGGCCCGACGTTAAGATCGTTCCTCCTCACGGGAGGCCGGAAAAACGCATCATGCTTTCTCCGCGGGAGATAGAACGTGAGCGCGAACATATCCCGGCAGTCCCCCCTGCGATGAAGAGAGGCGAACGGCAGGCAATGCCGTCTTTTAAAGGCAGGGCGCCTGAGCAGAACATGCCGCCGGAGAGGATAGTAAGACCCGAAGAACGGAAGGCGCCTCAGACCGTTCCCGCAGTTCCGCGCGGCGTGGAGAGGCCGGAGAGGCGTGCTGTTCCGCCTTACGTCGGTAGAGTTCCCGAAAAGAGATTGCCGCCCGAGAACGTAAGGAAGATACGGCCTGAGGAGCTGAAGAACGAGAGGCCGCTGGTACGGGACAGGAACGCCTCCGTATTCAAACCTCAGCCACCGGAAAACCTGCCGGTCAGAAAGCAGAATGAGCCGAGAGTGATCATGAGGAAGCAGGCGCCGACACAGCAGCCACAGATCATGGAGCAGCCTCAACCGAAACAGAAGGAAAAGCGGGAAGGCGGTCCCCGGCGGGAGCGCGAATAACCTCAGACCAATAAATCAAAACCTTTAAACCGGTCTCACACGAAGCCACGAAGAAATTCAAGGTTCAAAATTCCAGATTCAAGTTTTTCTTTGCGCGCTTTGTGGCTTTGCGTGAAAATTGGGTTTTGGTTTTGACTATAAAAATTGACTCACAGTTAAAGATGTTGGGTTGTAAAGTACTTTAACGCCAGTAATTTTTCTGTTTGCTTTAGTAGAAACACGTGCAGGTCAAAAGCAATTTGCCTAATTTGATTACACAATTCTAAGATATCTTTTTCTTTCTTCATTTTTTGTGCCCTCTGTGCCTTATGTGGCCATTATGCCGTATTGGTTTATGATACGTAGCAACTATGTAGCTGCTGCCCTCACTCCTTCCCTTCCGGAATGAAGATGTCCACTCGTGTCCCTCCGTCCTTCCGGCTCGTTATTTCGATGGTGCCATTCATCTTAGTCAGCATCTTCTTGACGATCACCAGACCCAGACCAGTGCCGTGAGTTTTTGTAGTATAAAAAGGCCTGAAGAGGTCCTTCAGCTTTTTTTCAGGAATGCCGCATCCGTTGTCCTCCACACGGATCCGGATCATGCCCCCTGTCCAGGAAACGCTGATCATCACCTTCGGGTCCTTTTTTCCGTTCATGGCATCCGAGGCATTGGTAAGGATATTCAGCAATACCTGCTGGAGCGCCCGGGGGTCCGCGTATGCCCGTTTTGCTTCCGGATCCACGGACGTATCGATCGCAATGCCCTTTTTCTGGAAATCCTCTTTTACCAGCGACAGGAACTTTTCGATGAAGGAGGGTATCTGCACGTCCTGTCGTTCCAGTGTCTCATACATATTGAAGCCTTTCAGGGATCTCAAAAGACCATCTATGTTCGAGAGCTGAGCCGCAATCCGGTCAACATATTCTCTGATAGCTTCTTTGGACAGGCCATCCAGCTTTGACTTCAATAACCCCAGGATCATGTTGATGGAATTGAGAGGGTTGCCTATCTCATGTCTGACGCCGGAGAAGATGTAGCCGATACTCTCCATGGTGTTCACCGCTTCAGCGACGGATTCGAGCCTGAGCCGTTCCGTCACGTCGCGTTTTATGGAGACATAATTGATAATCTCACCGCCGGGGCTCATTATCACGGAATAGGTACAGTCCTCGTGGTAAAGGGTTCCGTCTTTCTTTTTACTCATGAGACGGCCGGTCCAGACTCCGTTCCGCTTCAGCGAGTCGCGGAGCGTCCGGTAAAAATCTGCGTCTTGCTTGCCGCTGTCCAGCATGTGCAGATCGCGTCCCACGGTTTCTTCTTTTGCGTAGCCCGTCATCTTCTCGAAAGCGGGATTCACATACTGGACGATGCCCCGCGTGTCGGTTATGACCACGGCTTCGGCGGCCGCTTCAGCCGCTGCCGCCAGGCGGACGCGCTCCTCTTCAGCTTGTTTGCTCGCACGGCGAACTTCGGCGTCACGAAGTTCCCGCTCCACGGCCGGGGCGAGCCTTGCCAGGTTGCCCTTGATGATATAGTCGTGCGCGCCCTTCCTCATCGCCTCGACGGCGATGTCCTCGCCGATATTTCCCGAGACGATGATGAATGGAAGATCGAGTCCGCTGTCCTTGAGCACGCTCAAAGCATGAAGACCGCTGAACCGGGGCATAATATAGTCCGAGATGACTATGTCCCACTGGCGCCGCGTAAGCGCCTGTTCCATGTCTTCGCGCGAATCAACCCGCTCGAAGACGGGTTCATAGCCGTTCCGCCGCAGTTCGAGGAGCAGTAGCCGTGCGTCGTCTTCGGAATCCTCGACCATCAATACGTGAAGTGGTTTATTCATAATATATAATTTGGAGTCTCAAACTGTTTTATTACGGTGTTTCGTTCAACACGAGCCAGTAAAGCCCCAATTGCTGCACCGCCTCCACGAACTGATTGAAATCCACGGGTTTGCGGACATAGCTGTTGGCGCCGAGCTTGTAGCTGCTGACACGGTCTTTCTCTTCGCTCGACGTGGTGAGGACAACCACGGGGAGAAGCCTGGTCCTCTCATCCGCGCGCATGCGCTTCAGGACCTCGAGGCCGTCCACTTTGGGCATCTTCAGATCAAGCAGGACCACCTGGGGCATGACGTTCTTGTCGCGTCCGGAATACTTGCCGGCGCAGAAAAGATAGTCAAGGGCCTCGGCCCCGTCCTGCGCCACGACCACTTCATTGAGCACGTTGCTCTTCTTGAGCGCCCGCATGGTCAGTTTCACGTCATCCGGGTTGTCTTCGACTAACAGAATAACTTTATTCTTCATTCTTTTATTCTCCTTATCAATAATAGTCTCAAGTAGCCGCAGGCTTCAGCCTGCGTCATTCCACGCACCCTAAAGGGTGCGGCTACATGATGCTTTACAGCGTAAAATACACCGTCGCCCCCTTTTCCACTGCTCCCTCGATCCAGATACGTCCCCCGTGCCGATGGATGATCCGCTGCACCGTGGCCAGGCCGATGCCGGTGCCGGGAAAATCACCCGGTGAATGCAGGCGCTGGAATGGACCGAAAAGTTTCCCGACATAGGTCATGTCGAATCCCACTCCGTCGTCCTTAATGAAATAAACCGGCTGCCCGTCGCGCCGTGCCATGCCGAACTCGATCCTTCCGCGCGGGTGGATGGAGGTGAATTTCCAGGCATTGCTGAAAAGATTTTCCATGGCCGCGCGCAGCAGCCTTTCATCTCCCTGCGCCGTCAATCCCCCTGAGATGACGAACTCGACATTGCGTTCCTGGTCCGATTTTCTGAGGCCATTGGCGATATCCTTCGCGATCTTGCTCAGGTCCACCGGGACGCGGCTCATCTCGCTTCGCGCCACCCGCGAAAGGTTCAGCAGATCATCAATAAGCTGCGCCATGCGCTGGCTCCCGGCGCGCACGCGCTGGAGGTAGTCCCTGCCCTCGCCGTCCAATTTGCCCCCATAATCTTCGAGGAGCGCCTGGCTGAAGCCGTCGATGCTCCGAAGCGGCGACCTGAGATCATGGGAAACGGAATAGCTGAACGCCTCCAGTTCCTTATTGGCCTCCTCAAGCTGTGTGACGTGGTGTTTCAGATCATCGTTCAGTTTTTTGATCTCCTCCTCCGCCCGCTTGCGCTCCTCCACCTCCTGCTGCAGCTCGTCCTTCGAGACGGTTACCGCCTGCAACTGCTCCGTCATATGGTCAACGGCATCGGAGAGGTCTCCGAGTTCGTCGGGCGTTGTCATGCCTATCCTGTGGCCGAGATTACCGGAGCCAATGACTTCGGTCCCTTTGCGAAGCGTTGAGAGCGACGTCGTAATGCTCTTCATCGTTCGGATCAAAACGATGGTGAGAGGGATCGTTGTGAAAAGCACAACGAAAAGTATAAGAGTGAAAGTTCTTGTCTGGGCGCGCCGTATGTCGTCATCAACCATGCTTCGCAGGCGTGAGGCGTCTGCATCCATGTCACGGGACCTTATCAGGAGCTGACCCTCCAGCCGCTCCTCCGCTTTAGCGAGTAATTCAGCATTCCCGGCCGGATCTGAGGGCTCATAGTTCGAGACCAATCTGAGGAATAAGTCCTTCATTGATTCACTATTCAGGCCAATCTTGTCCAAAAGCCTCTGCTGCTCCGGATTCCGCAGCCGGATGCCGGCGATAAGCTGTGTCATGGAATCGTACTCCACAAGGAATTGCCGTTTGGGACGTTCCTCATGATAGTGAATATAGGACTGGACAAAGGTGTTGAGTTCGGTGACGCTGCTCCTTATCCGCCGGACCAATGAGCCGTTCTTCCAATCCTTTTCCATTGCCTGATAGGAGAAGAAGAGCGCCAGACCGACGAAGAGCGACATGAATACCGGCACTGATACGGCAAGTTTTAGTCTCGTATTGATTCTCATATTCCGTTCCCTATTTGCCCGAAATACGCACAGCTTCAGGCTGCACCGTTTTCAGTCCATCGGCATAAACGAAGTCCACGAAATTGGGGGTTCTTCGGGCGCTGCCTGCCTCTTTCTTTATCATCCATCTTGCCTGGTCTTCCAGACTCAATATCAGGCTCTGGTTCAGGACGGTATTAAAGCCGTACAGGTCCCACGTTTCGCTGAGCATGGGCATGTCCATTCCGATATGTTTCGCGGTAATGGCGCGGGCCTCGTCGGGACGCTCTTTGATGAATTTGTTTGCCCGGAGAACGGCTCGCAGGAAATTTTCGATCTGTGCGGGATGGCTTTTAACGAAATCCTGCGTTGCCGCGACGTTCCAGGTCATCACATAAATGCCATGATCGTCGATGATGAGCGCGTTGCTGCCGAGTTTATGCTGAAGCGTTGTGGTATGCGGGACCCAGGTCGAGACGGCATCCACCTTGCCTGTCACCAGCGCATCAACCATATCCTTAGGGAGCACATCGACTGCCTGCACGTCTTTTTTCGCCAGGTGGTTGACGGTGAGATAGGCATGCAGGTAGAACTCTCCGTTGGTGCCGGGACTTACGCCTATCTTCTTGCCCTTCAGGTCGGCGGGAATTGAAATTCCCCTGTCCTTCCGCGCGATGATCTTCATATACTTGTCCGACTCGGCAAGGGTGGCGATGACATAGATCTTTTCACCCTTCAGACCCGCGATCATGACCGGGGTCTCCGCGGCGGTTCCCAGGTGTGCTTTGCCCCCGATGACGGCATTGAGCGCGTCTTTGCCGGAAGTATATGATTGAAGAGTCACCCGCAGCCCTTCCCGTTCGAAGAAGCCCTTTTCAAACGCCACATACAGCGGAGCGGACACGGGCTGCGGCGAAACTGCAATGATGACGGTTTCCTGTTGCTTCGTTGATCCATGCTCGCCTTTCCTGTTGCATCCGATGTTAACGCTCAGCACAACGGCAATCAGCAATACTGTCATAGTCTTATTCATGCCCCTTCTCTCCTTAAGTCCCAGTGCTGTCATTGCGAGGAGCGATGCGGCAATCTCGTTTTTTCAGACAGTTACAAACGACGAGATTTCTTCGCTACGCTCGCAAAGACGGTCTTTAGAACTTTTGACGAACAAATCAAGTTTGACGCTGCAAAAAATTGAAACTATTTCACACGATAAAATAAAAAGTCGCCCCCTTGTCCACCGCCCCTTCCGCCCAGATACGGCCGCCGTGGCGATGGACGATGCGCTGCACCGTGGCAAGGCCGATGCCGAGGCCTGGGAACTCATCGGTCGTATGGAGCCGTTGAAACGCAGTAAAGAGCTTGTTCCCATAGTTCATATCGAACCCTGAGCCGTTGTCCCGTACAAAATAAACGGTCTTGCCTTCCATTTCGGATTTGGGATTTGGAATTTTGGATTTAATTTCGCAATCCGCACTCTGCGAAGACCCATCCCCTCCTTTTTCCCTCACCTTGAAGGGGAGGGGCAGGGGTGGGGACGCGTTTGTCGTTCCGCAATAGATCACTCCAAATTCAATCCGCGCCGGGTCGCGTTTTTCCGTAAACTTCCACGCGTTCCCGAGGAGGTTCTCCAGCGCGGCCCGCAGCATGACGGGGTCCCCCTGGACCGTAACCGCGTCGGCGATAACAAACTCCACCCGGCGGTCAGGCTGGGTCTTCCGGAGATCGTCGCACGCCGCCTTTGCCAGCGAGCTCATGTCAACCGTGGTGCAGTTGAGCTCTCCGCGTGTCTGGCGAGACAGGCTCAACAATGCGTCGATGAGCTGCGCCATGCGCCGGCTGGCGCCGCGCACACGCTGGAAGTAGTCCTTGCCCGTTTCATCCAGCTTCGCGGCCTGATCCTCCTCGATCGCCTGGCTGAAGCCGTCGATGATCCGAAGCGGCGCACGGAGGTCGTGGGACACGGAATAGGAGAAGGCCTCCAGCTCCTTGTTGGCCGCTTCGAGCTGGGTTGTGCGTTCGATCACGCGCTGTTCGAGTTCCCTGTTCAGCTTCCAGATCTCCTCTTCGATGCCGAAGCGGAAGACCGCCTCGCCGATGATGAGGGCCAGTTGTTCTATGAATTCCACGTTCTTGAGCGGGACCATCCCCTCGCGCTCGTCGGCAAGATGGACGGCCCCGAGCACTTTATCGCGATATCGAATGGGGACCACGGCAACCGAAGCGAACCCGCTCCGTATGCAGACGCCCCGGAACCGCGCCTTCTGTTCGTCCGTGAGGTCTTCCACGAACTTCATGGCATTGTTGGAATGGAATGATCCTGCGCGTGTCATGGCGGGCATGTCCTGTGGTTCCGGCGTACCCGCC
>DATDRO010000127.1:0-7568 GCA_035291685.1 Nitrospirota bacterium
TGAATTTTATGGATTATCTCAACGACCTTAATCCCCCCCAGCGCGAGGCGGTGCTGCACGGCGAAGGACCTCTCCTGATCCTTGCGGGCGCGGGAAGCGGAAAAACGCGGGTGATCACCGAGCGGATCGCGAACCTGATCCGGGAGCGGGGCGTGCAGCCGGGGAACATCCTCGCCGTGACCTTTACGAACAAGGCCGCGAACGAGATGAAAGAGCGGTTGGAGCGGCTCCTGCGCATCCCGCTCGCGGGCCTGTGGATCAGCACGTTCCATTCGTCCTGTGTCAGGATCCTCCGGCGGTTCATCGACCGGCTGGGGTACAAGAAGCAGTTCGTGATATACGACGAGACCGACCGGGCATCGCTCATCAAGACCTGCATGCAGGACCTGAAGATAGATCCCGAGCAGTACCAGCCACGCGCGATCGCGGCGAAGATCAGCAGCCTCAAGAATAATCTCATGGACGCGGAGCAGTACGCCGTCAAGAGCTCGGGATACGGGTTCGATGACGTCGTGGGGCGGACCTATGAGCTGTATGAACAGCGATTAAAGGAATCCGGCGGGCTTGATTTCGACGACCTGCTCATGCTTACCGTCAGGCTTTTTGAACGGCAGCCTGATGTGCTCGCGTATTACCAGGAGCTGTTCCACCATGTTCTGATCGACGAATACCAGGACACCAATCATGCCCAGTACCGGCTGGTCCGGCTCTTGACGGCGAAGCGCATGAACCTGTGCGTGGTGGGAGACGACGACCAGAGCATCTACAAATTCCGCGGGGCCGACATCGCGAACATCCTGAACTTCGAGCGGGATTACCCTGACGCGAAGATCATCAAGCTGGAGCAGAATTACCGCTCCACCGAGAATATCCTCGGCGCTGCCAGCGCAGTGGTCGCGCGGAACCTTGGACGGAAGGGGAAGACCCTCTGGACGAGCAGGCAGGGAGGCGACACCATCCACTGTTATACCGCGGCGGACGAAAAGGACGAGGCCCGGTTCATCTGCGGAATGCTCGACCAGCTTGTGGATGACGGCAGGTCGCTGCATGAGATCGCGATGCTCTACCGCACCAACGCCCAGTCCCGCGCCCTCGAAGACGCGCTCAGGAACAGGGGTATCGCCTACCGCATCTTCGGCGGTCTGCGGTTCTACGACCGCAAGGAGATCAAGGACGTCATCGCTTATCTCCGCGTGTTGCACAATCCGGCGGACAGCGTGGGCCTCAGGAGGATCATTAACGTCCCGGCGCGCGGGATCGGCGATACAACGCTCGATAAACTTGAACAGATGGCCGCCCGGTCCGGTATGACGCTGTACCAGGCCGCCGTCGGCGCGGCGAATGCCGATATCACGCCCTCGGCAAAAAAGAAGCTCAAGGAGTTCACTGCGTTCATGGAACGGCTGCGGTCCGAGTCGGACTCCCGCACCCTTACCCATCTGGTGAACAGCGTTATCGAGGAAAGCGGGTACCTCAAGGCGCTCGAAGAAGAGCGGAGCATCGAGGCGCGCGTGCGGATCGAGAACCTCAAGGAGCTTCTGACCGCCACCGAGGATTTCACCGAGCAGAACCGCGAGGCCACGCTTGCGGCGTTCCTGGACCAAGTCGCGCTCATCACCGACATGGAGCAACAGTCCGCAGGGGACGGCAAAAAGCGGGTCAATACCCACAGCGTGACGCTCATGACCCTGCACAACGCCAAGGGGCTGGAATTCCCCGTGGTATTCATGACAGGCATGGAAGAGGGCTTGTTCCCCCACTCCCGCTCGGCGGAGAGCGAAGAAGAGCTGGAAGAAGAGCGTCGATTGTGCTATGTTGGCATGACCCGGGCCAAGGAAAAGCTCATTCTGACCCATGCGTCCGAGCGCAGGCTGTACGGTTATCCGCAGGCCAACCTCGTATCGCGGTTCGTTTCCGAAATACCGGAGGAACTGGTCACCAGATCCGGCGGGGCGTTGTTCTCGGCGGCTCCATACGGGAAACATTCCCGCTGGGACGGTTCGCGTGAAGGGTCCTCTTCCCGAAACCACCCGGCAGCCGCGCAGCGCGCGTTGGAAGAGACGGGCTCACGGAAACCCGCTTCGTTGTCCCGAAAAAATCCCTATTACAACGGCGCCGTGGTGCGGCATTCCAAGTTCGGGATCGGCACGGTGCAGCGTTCCGAGGGCGCGGGAGACGACCTGAAGATCAGCGTGAGCTTTCCCGGCCATGGCGTGAAGATGCTCGCGGTCAAGTACGCGAATCTGGAAGTGATATAGATATAAAAGTCAGGAGACAGGAATTACCACAAAATAGATACTGATGCTCACCGGCAACCCCTTTGCGCTGACGCGTAGCGTTCCAAAGTACGGTAATTCTTCCGACGTGATGCTTCGGCTATCTGGAAACGCGATTCATGAGCATCATCATTTCCGTGCAGCACGCTTGGACGCGCCGAGCGTTCAGGGGTGCCGGATCGCTAATTCGATATTTGCAATGTCTATTTTACAGAGTCAGGAGCAGCGAATGAAGATCACGAAACAGGAAGTGGAGCATGTGGCGGCGCTTGCGAGGCTCGAACTTTCGGAGCAGGAAAAGGAACTGCTCACGAGCCAGCTCTCGAATATCCTTACCTATGTGGAAAAGTTGAACGAGCTCGACACCAAAGGGGTGGAGCCGACGGCCCACGTGCTTGATATCAAGAACGTAATGCGCGATGATGTACTGGAGGAGAGCTTCTCCCAGGAACGGGCCCTGGCCAACGCTCCCGAGAAGGCGGCAGGACATTACAAGGTGCCGAAGATCATTGAGTAACGGAAGTAGTCAGGAGTCAGTAGTCAGGAGTAAGGGGTGAGGAGTAAAACGCTTTCCATGACCCTTGACCCATGCCCCTTGACGCTATTATTGAAAGGTGAATTGAAATGTTAAGACTGATGCTGCGATCAAAGATCCACCGCGCGACGGTGACGGACGCGAACCTGGAATACGAGGGGAGCCTGACCGTTGATCCCATTCTCCTGGAGGCCGCAGGCATGCTTCCCTACGAGCAGGTGCGGGTCTCTAACCTGAACAACGGTGAACGGTTCGAAACCTATCTCATCCCGGGTAAACGCGGATCAGGCGATATGTGTCTCAACGGTCCGACGGCGCGAAAGGGCGCGAAAGGCGACAAGATCATTGTTTTCTGCTACGAGTATTATAGCGAGCAGGAACTGAAGACGTTCAAACCGAATATCGTCCAGGTGGATGAGCGGAACAGCATTGTTTCCGTGGGTCACGCCATTAAGGATAAGGAGTAGGCATGGAGTTGTACGAACTCACGATACACGAACTGCGCGATATGCTGCGAAAGGGCGAGACCACGGCGAAAGCCGTCACCGACGCGGTGCTCGGCCGTATCAGGGCCGTGGATAAAAAGGTCAGTGCCTATATCACGGTGACCGAAGACATCGCCCGCAAACAGGCGGAAGAGGCTGATAGGCGGCTTGCCGCAAAAGAGAGCGGATCGCCGCTTCTCGGCATTCCGATAGCGGTCAAGGACAACATGTGCGCCGAAGGGATCAAGACGACGTGCGGTTCGAAGATACTCGGAAACTTTGTCCCGCCTTACGACGCGACGGTGGTCAGGAAATTGAAACAGGCCGGCTACGTGCTCTGCGGAAAACCCAATATGGATGAGTTCGCCATGGGGTCTTCAACGGAGAATTCCGGATTTTTCATCACCAAAAATCCCTGGGACCTCGCCAGGATACCCGGCGGCTCGAGCGGCGGCTCCGCCGCGGCGGTCGCGGCCGGAGAGTGCATCGGGGCGCTCGGTTCGGACACCGGCGGGTCCATCCGTCAGCCCGCGGCCTGCTGCGGCGTTGTCGGGCTGAAACCGACGTACGGGAGGGTCTCGCGCTTCGGTCTCGTCGCCTTCGCGTCGTCGCTCGACCAGATCGGCCCGATCACCAAAGATGTAACGGATGCGGCGCTCCTCATGAATGTCATAGCGGGCCATGATCCGAAGGATTCCACTTCAGCGGACATCGCGATCCCCGATTTCACGAAGGTCCTCAGGAAGGACGTAAAGGGCCTGAAGATCGGCATCCCGAAGGAATATTTCATCGAGGGCATGGACCCTGAGGTAGAACGGGCGGTCAGGGACGCGATCAAGACGCTTGAAGGGCTCGGGGCAAAGGCCGTTGAGGTATCGCTCCCGCACACGGGTTATGCCGTGGCAACGTACTACATCCTCGCCACATCGGAGGCGAGCTCGAACCTCGCGCGCTACGACGGTGTGAAGTATGGTTTTCGCGCACAGGGAGCAAAAGACCTTCTGGACATGTATATGAAGTCACGGAGCCAGGGATTCGGGCCCGAGGTCAAACGCCGCATCATGCTCGGCACCTACGCGCTCTCGGCCGGTTATTATGAGGCCTATTACAAAAAGGGACAGCAGGTGCGGACGCTCATCAAGCGGGACTTCGAGGAAGCGTTCAAGTCGGTCGACGTCATCGCCACGCCGACCGCTCCGACAGCGGCGTTCAAGATAGGGGAAAAATCGGCCGACCCGCTCCAGATGTATCTGTCTGATATCTTCACGATCAGCGTGAACCTTGCGGGCATTCCCGGGATCTCGATCCCCTGCGGATTCACGAAAGACAATCTTCCGGTCGGGCTCCAACTCCTCGGAAGGCATTTCGACGAAGAGAATATCCTTCATTTCGCTTATGCCTATGAGCAGGCGATGGAGTGGCACAGGAAGAGAGCTTCGCTCTAATGCGAAGTTCAGAGTTCGGAGTTCTGAGTTCGGAATAAAAAGAACACTGCGAGGTAATGCATGAAATATGAAACAGTCATCGGGCTTGAAGTGCATGCCCAGCTCCAGACGCGCACCAAGATATTCTGCGGGTGCGCGACGACATTTGGTGAAGAACCGAACTCGCAGACCTGCCCGGTGTGCATCGGCATGCCTGGCGTGCTGCCCGTGCTGAACAAGAAGGCCGTGGAGTACACGGTCAAGACCGGCATCGCCACGCATTGTACGATAACCCCCTCCAGCAGGTTCGCGCGGAAGAACTACTTCTATCCCGATCTCCCGAAGGGTTACCAGATATCCCAGTATGAACTGCCGCTCTGCGAGCGCGGTTATGTGGAGATCGTTGTTGACGGAAAGGTCAAACGCATAGGGATCACCCGGATACACCTCGAGGAAGACGCGGGAAAGAACCTCCACCTCGCCGAAAGCGGCGCGAGCCTCGTGGACCTGAACCGGGCGGGTACGCCGCTCATGGAGATCGTGTCCGAACCGGACATCCGTTCTCCTGAAGAGGCCTCGGAGTATTTGAAGAAGCTCCATTCCATCCTTCGCTATATCGAGGTCTCGGACGCGGACATGGAGAAGGGGAACTTCCGGTGCGATGCGAACGTTTCGATCCGTCCGTCCGGCTCAAAAGAGTTCGGCACGCGATCGGAGATCAAGAACGTGAACTCCTTCAAGTTCGTGGTGAAGGCCCTGGAATATGAGATCAAGCGCCAGGCGCAGATACTCGATGAGGGCGGCCGGGTGGTGCAGGAGACGAGGCTCTTTGATTCGAGCAAAGGCGTCACCTTTTCCATGAGGAGCAAGGAAGAGGCGCATGACTACCGCTACTTCCCGGAGCCTGACCTCGTGCCGGTGGTGATCTCGAAAAATACAGTCGAGGATATCGGCAGGACCATTCCGGAACTCCCTGACGCCAAACGCGAACGGTTCGTGAAGGACTACGGTATTCCTGAATACGATGCTGATATGGCCACGCAGAGCAGGGCCATGGCGGACTACTTCGAAGAAGCGGTAAAACGCGCTGGACAGCCCAAAGTGGTGTCGAACTGGATGATGGGAGAACTGATGCGGCTTTTGAACGCCGATGCAAAAGAGATCGAAGACTCCCCGATCAAGCCGGACCGGCTTGCCGGCATGATCAAGATGATCAACGACGGCGTTATCAGCACCAAGATCGCGAAGACGGTGTTCGAAGAGATGTACAAGACCGGCAAGGACGCCGGGACCGTTGTTCAAGAGCAGGGGCTCGTGCAGGTATCGGATACGGGCGAGATAGAAAAGATCATAGATGAAGTGATACAGGCAAATCCGGGACAGGCAGCGGATTACAAGGCGGGAAAGGAAAAGCTCTTCGGCTTCTTCGTGGGTCAGGTCATGAAGGCGAGCAAGGGCAAGGCCAATCCGGACCTTGTGAATGCCCTGCTCAAGAAGAAGCTGAACGAGTAAGCACCAATTCCCAAGCACCAAATTACAGTTAAGTTCCAATTACCAAAAACCGAAAATGCAAACATTTTGGAAACTGGAATTTTTAATTTGGATATTATTTGGAATTTGTAATTTGTAATTTGAAATTTTCTCAAAGAGGGGGATTTAACATGCTCGAATCAATGCATAAACACATGAAATGGATCATGTGGATCATCGTCGGTCTTATTACGGTCGCGTTCCTGTTTTTCGGGATCTATCCGTCCGACTCCGGCAGAGGGATGGCTGCTTCGGTCAATGGAGACGTGATCACCACCGAAGAATGGAACCGCGTTTACCAGAACATGCACGACATGTACCGGGAGATATTAAAAGGAAAGTTTGACGAGGGGTTTGCGAAGACGCTCAGGGCGCAGGCGCTGCGTGAGCTGGTCACGGAACGTCTGCTCGTTCAGGAAGCGGAACGCCAGGGGCTCCGGGTCACGGACCAGGAACTTCAGGCCGCCATCATGAGGATCCCCGCATTCAATCAACAAGGCGTATTCAGCCAGACAAACTATGAAGGGTATCTTCGCCAGGACAATATGACGCCCGCGCTCTTCGAGACGCAGCAGCGTGAAGTCCTGCTCAGGCAAAAAATAGAACATCTTGTGGAAGATTCCGTGGACGTGACGGACGCGGAACTCCCGGCCCTCTATGCGGCGAAGAACCCCAAGGCCAAGCCGGGCGATTTTCAAAAGAACAGGACAAGCTTCAGGCAGTCCGTGTTGAAGGAAAAACAGCGGGCCGCGCTCGATGGATATGTGGCACGTCTCGGGAACAAGGCGAAGATAAAGGTGGGGGAGAATACGTTCGCCAGGGATTGATCAGATGGTCGCTTCCCAGTCCAGATCTCCTGTCAGCTCCCATTGGATGTAGTTCCGGATGCGCAGCCGGTCCGCCTTCGAGATATCCGTGAACCGGAGGGCCATGCCCGGTTCTATTTCGATCTGGATCCCGAGTGCTTCCGTGCGGACCACCTCGCCGGTCGCCTCAATTTTTTCGGTATCGAGGGGGAGAGTAAATTTCAGATGCAAGCCCCTTTTTTCCGGGAGCGGATCTATCGTGCGAAGATACACTCCGCCCTCGGAAATGTTGATGCAGGTCAGATACTTTTCGGGAGTTTTTTCTGCGATCTCCACGCGTATCCGTGTCGGGACGCGGGGGACCTGTCTTTCCTGACCGCTCAAGCGGGCCAATACGTTGTAAACGAGCGCCATGTCGAGAGGCTTTGTGATCACTGCTGAACATCCCCTGGCAAGCAGTGACTCAGCTGTCTTTCCTTTTTCTTCTGACAGGAACATGACGAGCGGCAGGT
>DATDRO010000128.1:0-6643 GCA_035291685.1 Nitrospirota bacterium
AAGCGCTATATATCCGGCCATCCGTCCTCGCTCTTCGCTCAGAGCTGTTTCAAAACTGAGTACGCCTCCCCGCAAGTCAACGTCCGCCGTAAAACCGCCAAGGGGGGCGCGGGAAAGCAGCAATCCGGGCACCACAAGAGATGCCTTGAGAACGAGATTGGAAAAACTGCCGGACGACGCCATTTCGAGCGTGAACTGCCCTCCCGGTGACAGCCCAGAGACATGCTTGATCTCTGAAAGGTCAAGGCCCCCCGCTTCGAGCTCCGCTGAGTATGTTTTATCGAACCCTATCCAGCCTGATGCCTTCACAACGCCGCTGCCTTTATAAAGCGCGATCTGAGGAAAGGTCACCCGACGGGGCGTGAGCGAAGCGGATATGGTCCCGCGATCGAACGACTCACCGTAAGCGCTGCCCTTGTCAAGCGCGAGATGCCCCCCGGCCGAGAAATTTCGTGTCGTTCCCGAGAACGAAAGCTCGCCCGTAGCGGACAGCTTGAGCGGAAGAGGCGCGTAGAACAGGGAAACAATACTTGTCACATCCGAACGAATGACATTCAGCCTGGCGGTATAGACCGGTTCCGGCGCGCTAAAATCGGCGGTCGCGTCAAATGTATAGTGCGAGGCTTGTCGCTGGATATCCCCCGCAGAGAGAGTGATCTTTTTATCTAGGTACGTGACCGTGCTGCGGACGGCATCAAACTGTACGCCCCGTACTGTGAGCGGCAGGGCGGAAAGCGCCCCTTCAAATCGCGGCGAGACAAAGGGCCCGGTTATCCCTCCCCTCATGCTGATCTTGCCCTCCAGGGGCACCGATGTGAAAAACGAGATCGTCCGGCCAGCACCCGATGATCCAGCGGCAAGCACAATATCAAAACCCGTTGAAGGATTCATCCTGCCGATGAGATGCACATCCATATCCACGGCGGAAACATCAAAACGGTGAAGGTCAAGACCCTTGTCGCGGTAAACGAGAGACGACGTGATGTTTTCGACAACAAGATGCTTTGAACCCTTTGCTATGATCCAGTCTCTTCCATTGATATCGAGGATCTTGTTCCGGTAGGCGAACGACACGGCGGCACGATTAAGATGCAGGTTGTGCATCGACAGCCCTTTGAGCGAAAGACCGCCTTTTACGGAGGGATCCGCGAATGTTCCGGTGATCACGGCGTCAGCCTCGGCTGAAGGTCCGGGTTCTCCCTTGAAGGGGTACATTTTTTTGATCAACCCCTTCATCGCTTGAGGGCCGACCCACCATTTCAGCCTCATATGGATATCGCCGTCAGGGAAAGCGCCGAGCGCGCCGGATGCAAAGAGTTTCATGTCCGTTGAAGAGAGTTCGAGAGATTCAATCTGGAACCTGCCGCCTCGGTACGATGCGTCGGCCCTGAGTCTGCCGACAAATTCAGGATAGGAAGGAACGGGGATCCGGACCGTATCGGACTTCACCGTGATTCGGATATTCCTGCCCGAAAGGTCCATCGTGACCTGCATGGAAAGGTCCGAAACCGCGAAGCGCGATGCGGTCGCCTTATCGGCAAACGAGATCCGGCCGTGTTTGACGCTCAGCGTGCGCAGACGGATGTCAGCGCCCGGCTTGCCCCCTGTCCGGCCCTCCGCGATCATGGTCCTGACCTTGTCAACAAATGCGGAATAATTTGCATCTCCCCGTTCGGAGCGCTCAATGGCTATATCCGGGTCCATGATCACGATCTCCGGTATGCTGATCTTCTTTATCAGGAGCGGAAAAGGGTTGAGATATATCCTCACCTTGCTGATTCCGGCCAGCCGCGCGCCGCGGGCATCGTTGAGCGTTATGTCGCGCACATCAAGATAGAGAGGGATGAAATTTGCATGAACTCCGCCGATCTGCACGTCGGCTCCAAAAAGCGCCGCCACCCGTTCGACGACAAGCGGACGTATCCGCTCCGAAAAGGCTTCGCTCCGCACATAGATCTCGAGCACCGCGACCGCGGTAACAAGGAGGATCGAACCGATTATCAGAAGTCTCTTCATTTTTATTCAAGCGCTTTGAGAAGCGCCTCCCTGATCTTCAGCGTGCGTTCGCTGTCGAGGATCTTCTTTTTGAGCAGGTCGGTCACGTAGAAGGAATCCAGGACCCGCGTCCCTTCGGTAACGATCTTTGCCGAAGCGATGTCGAGATTGAGCTCGAAGAGCGTCCTCGTCATGCGATACAGCAGCCCCACCTTGTCGCGCGCGTTTATATCGATGATCGTGAATGAATCCGAGGAATCGTTGTCAAATTCCACGGAAGGGGCCTGGGTCGCCAGGACGGTCTTCTCCGCAATATAGACACCGGGTTCCGCCGGCCGGTACTCACTCGTGAGCGCCGCCCGCAGCTCGGACTTCACGCTCTCCCAGGCGTCTTCATAGGTATAGATATTCCCATCGGGATCGGTTATCTGGAATGTGTCGATCATCACTCCGCTTTTCGTGGTGTATGCCTGGGCGCGAAGAATGTTAAGGTTCTTGGCGGCAAGCGTCCCGGAAGCGCGGGAGAGCATACCGTATGCATCATAGGCGCAAACCGTGAGCTCCGTGTATCCCTTCTCAGGGTCATGCCGGTGCTCGATCACGAGCCTTTCTTTCGGGAGCCTTTTCATCATCCACAGGTGGTGGACCGCTTTTTCCGCCGCTGTATGAAGCAGGTAGCTCAACGGCGCATCAGCGAGAAATGCGTCAACATCCCCGGGAGAGAACCGTGGCAATGCGGCTTCTTTGATCTTCTCCGATGCCGTGTCGATCCTCACCCGTTCCTCGTCCGTCGCCACAGCGCTTTTGTCGAGATGGACAACAGTCCTGAGGTAAAGGTCCTGGAGCAGCGCCGCCTTCCACTGCGTCCATGCCGTGGGGTTTACCGCGGAGATATCGGCATACGTAAGAAGGTAGAGCATCGTGAGGGTCTCGCGGTCTCGCACCTGTCGCGAAAAGTCAGCTATCACCTTACGGTCCGAGAGCTCCCTTCGCTGAGAAAGGCCGCTCATCAGAAGATGGTTTCTGATGAGAAAGAGTATCCGTGCCTGTTCTTCGTCCGCGATGCCGAACCTCGTGAGTATCGTCTCCGCGATTTCGGCCCCTCTGCGCTCATGATCGGCACGAAAGACCTTGCCCAGATCATGAAGCAGGACCGTGAGCATCAGGACCCACCGTTTCCGGACGCTCCTGAGCGCATCAGAGAGCGAGGACAAGCTTGGGTAGCGGCCCGCCCAAAGGTCCTGCAGGCTTCTGATGGCAAGAAGGATATGCTCATCGACCGTATATTTATGGTAGTAGTCATGTTTGGCAAGGGCCTCGATCGGGCGAAATTCAGGGATAAATCTGCCCAGAAAACGCAGGTCTTTCATAAGAGTGAGCGTCTCGAAGAGGTTGTCAGGATTGTTGAGAAGCGAAAGGAAATCTCTCACTGCTGACGGGGACATCCGAATGGTATCATCGATCCTCTGTCCCCTGATCATTGACTTCAGCTTGTCCGAAAAGACGGCACGGTGAGACTGCAGAACGCCGAAGGCGGTCATGATGATGCCGGGGTCTTTCTGGAACAGGTCGTCAGAGGCCGGCACCAGCGTCCTGCCGATAAGGGAGAACGGACCGAGCCGAAGGGAACGGGTATACCATCTCCGCGCCGGTTTCGGAAGCACGCCGCTCATAATGATGTTCGAAAATTCCCTGATGTTTCTGGCGTGAAGAAAGTACGCCTTCATGAACCGTTCGACCGCGAGCAGGTGCGCAGAGTGACGATATCCGAAATCCGCGGCCGCCCGTTCCTGCAGGTCGAAGGTGAGATGGTCGTTCTTGCGGCCCGAAAGGTAGTGGACCTCATTCCTGACCCTCCAGAGAAAATTCCGTGACCGGAGGAACACGGCATACTGTTTCGCGGTTATGATGCCCGGTGCGATCAGGTCCTCAAGCGAGGAGGCCCTGAATCGCGCGAAGGCCACCCAGAAGGCGGTATGAAAGTCCCGCAGACCGCCGGCGCCTTCCTTGATGTTCGGTTCCCTCAGGTAGACTGAACCGCCGAATTTCTGCCGACTCGTCCGGCGCTCGGCGATCTTGTCCGTAACAAAGGATGATACCCGTTGAAAGAAAACTTCGCTGTGCATTGACTTGAGAAACGCGGTGTAGAGGGCGGGGTCGCCCGCGATAAGGCGGGACTCCATGAGAGAGGTACGGATCTTGATATCATTCCTGCCGAGTTCAACGCACTCCGGGATGCTTCGAACACTGTATCCGACATCCAGTCCCGCATCCCAGAGCACGTAGAGCATTTCGGGCGAGCGCTGCCGGTCAGCCTCGCCCCTGCAGAGAAAAAGGATGTCGATATCCGAGTACGGGTTCAGCTCTCCCCTGCCGTACCCTCCGACGGCAAGAAGCGCGGGCATCGGGCCGGAACCCTCAAGCAGGCGGTACACCTCCCGAAGAGTCCTGTCGATCAGCTCGGTGCGCCGCTGAACAATATCGCCGCCGTTCGCGCCTGAACGATGCGCCTCGCGTATGAGGCCGCCCTCCTGATCGAGGCTCGCCCTGATGCGGGAATGCTGCTGTGATAGTAACGTGCGGTCCAATCCATCCACGGGTAAGCTCCGTTAGAGAATAACGATCATCGCTGATGACAGTATACCACCGTCCTCAAAAAATCATAGAGCATAGTGACGGGCTTCGGCGGTCTTCTCTTACGGAGTCCAAATTGAACGCAGTGAAGCTGCGCAAAAAAGCTCACGATAAACCATTTTAGCTGATCAGGCCGCTCATTATTTAAACGCGACCGTCTTGATCTCGTGCGCGGTAAGCATGAAACTTCCGAAGCCCGCTTCACCGTAACAGCGTGAATCGGCATCCATATCGAATGCGGTCTCCGAGCCGTCCCTGAGACGAAGGCTGACCTTCACCTTTTTTTCCTTCTTTTCTCCAAAGGTTGCCTCTTTGATCTTGTCAAAGGGCACGACAACCTCGGCCAAGCCCATATATCCTGAAAAGTGGATCCGGCCTTCCCAACTGAACTTCTCGCCTTCTATCTTGTTGCCGGAATTGTCGGTAATAATAACGGCAAAATTCTTGTCGACGCGCGGCGCCCGTTCAAAGCTTCCGCTCCTCCCGCCGCCCATCGCGGTGAGAAATATGAACAATAATACTACGAAGTAAATATTTCTATACATGGCCTGTCTCCCTTCATGATGCGGCACGATAGGATGAATACTATGATAAATTACCATATCAAAGGAAAGCTTTCAAGGAAAAAGCTTGCCCCGAAAACAGATCTATATTATAGTGCATACAGACTTTGAATATTGTACGTTGATTATCCGGGAGGAAGGACGATTGAGAGACAACATCATTCAACTGGTCGAACTGATGGCAAAGCTTCGCGGTCCTGACGGCTGTCCCTGGGACCTTCAGCAGACCAGTCTGTCCCTCAAGCCGTTCCTTCTTGAGGAATGCTATGAGGTCGTGGAGGCGCTGGACGAAGGTTCTCCGGAGAAGATCAAGGAAGAGCTCGGCGACGTCCTGTTTCAGATCATCTTTCACGCGCGGATCGCCGAGGAAAAAGGCGAATTTACGATTTGGGACGTCATTGCCGGCGCTGTCGAGAAGATGACGCGCCGCCATCCGCATATTTTCGGGGATCTGAAGCTGGAGACCGGCCGGGAAGTGCTCGCAAACTGGGAAGAGATCAAAAAAAAAGAAAAGGGATACGAACAGAGAACATCCATACTGGAAGGCGTACCCAGGGACCTGCCATCCCTTCTTCGCGCCCACCGGCTGCAGGAACGGGCCGCGAGGGTGGGGTTCGACTGGGCGCGTATCGAGGAGGTCCTGCCTAAACTGGACGAGGAAATGGCGGAATTCAAGGAGGCCCTCAAGCTGGAAAACGCGGCAGGCATTGAAGAAGAATTGGGAGACATCTTCTTCGTGCTTGTCAACATCTCGCGGTTCCTCGGTGTCAATCCGGAAGACGCTCTCCGAAAGACGATCAGCAAATTCATTCGCCGTTTCCGGTACATCGAAGAGCACGCCGCCGCAGCCGGAAAATCCCTGAGCGATATGACGCTCGAAGAGATGGACCGGCTGTGGGAGGAATCAAAGAAGCCGTGAAAACTGTGTGCCGGCCGGCCATTCGCGACCGCCGCGGTTTCAATGACAATCCCTTTGACAAAAGATGCTGAATCAGTGTAGTATTGTTCCCTCCGGAGAACACATGGTGTCTCACGGATGGTCATCGTTCCATAGGGATGGCAGCAGACGCACGGTAATCCTTGAAAACGCTATTCTCGAACGGGGTTTACCCGTTTAACGCTGCAAAATTATTTTCGAAAGGGGCCCTCTGTCATGAAAAGTCATATTCGAGTTTCAGCTCTGGTCTCAGCAGTATTCCTGTTGTCTTTTGCGGTATCTGCAAACTTGTTGTGGGGCGCTGAAAAAGCGCATTCCCTCTCTCCGGAAGCGGTCGTATCTCCCCTCTCGAAGGCGGACGAAACACTGAAAAAACTCATGGACGGCAATCAGCATTTTGTCTCCGGCCAGCCGGCCCATAAGGATATCGGAGCGGTCAGAAGAGCGGAGCTGGTGAAAGGTCAATCCCCTTCCGCCGTGGTTCTTTCCTGCTCGGACTCCCGGGTCCCCCCTG
>DATDRO010000129.1:0-6555 GCA_035291685.1 Nitrospirota bacterium
TTCCGGAAAAACCGGCTCGCGTCCCTCATGAGGCGCCCCGGGAGACGGGCAGCACAAGCCATGGGAAAGCCGGCGGGAAAACAGCTTCCGAGCCTGCCGCGAAGGTCACAAAAACAGTAGTGAAAAAAGCGCCGGTACATCCAAAGGGCGCAAAGATTGCTGCCAAGAAGCCGGGGAAGAAGAAGTAAAAAGGGCATCTTTGTGATTCAGGGCTTAACCCCCCTTTAGCAAAGGGGGGAAGGGGGGGATTTGAAAATGAGAAAAATCCCCCTCCATCCCCCTTTTCCAAAGGGGGAAACTATTTGAGGCCGCTATGAGCGAGGAAGATAGAGACCGCGAACAAAAGATCCTCTCTATTCTCGATCAGGAGATAGAAGAGGGCGAGAAAATGGCCGCTGAGGCGAGAAAGATCGTCGAATACCTTCTCCTCGAAAAGAAGGGTTACCAGCCGGCGGATATTCAGAAACGTGTGGTGTTCCCGGTGGAGCTTGACCGGGAACATGCATCTTCTTCAGTGGATTTTCTGGTCACCGTTGGCGGGAAAAAGGCCATGATCATCAAATGCTCGTCCGGCTCCCTCACGTCCCGGGAGCGCCAGGCAGTTGCCGCCGCCCGGGTGATCAGCTCGCCACCAATCCCGGTCGTCGTTGTCGCCGACCCCGTGGGAGCTGAGGTCCTGGAAGTCGCGACGGGGAAGGTCGTGGGCGAAGGTTTCGGCGCAATTCCCATTAAAGAACAGCTGCTCCAGATGCTCTCCGAACCGCAGCCCCTGCCGTTGTCTCCCGAAAGGACCGAAAAAGAAAAACGCATCCTCCTCGCCTTCGACGCGATCAAATGCTGCGTGCCCCAGGGCGCTGACGGAGGGGTACAGATCGACGAAACCCCTGAGAAGTAAGAGGGTCATCTGAATCACTCCTGAATTTCTTCGGGCATTCGTGTCTTCGTGGCAAATTCAGCTTTGTCTCATCCGAGCTCGGTAATTCAAGCGAAAATTCAACTTGACATACACACATATGACGTCTATTATATGTGTATGGCAGGAGGTGCGGTATGGCCAAGGTCCGCTTCCAGATGTTTATCGACGAAGACCAGAAAAGGGTGTTGGAAAGGCTTCAGCAAGATACGCACGTCCCTATGGCAGAGATCATACGAAACGCCCTCGACCGAATGATCGCGGAGTATAAGGCAAAGAAGAAGACGCCGGCGGAAGACGCTATGACGGAAAAAATGCTGTCGGTGTCGGGCGTTTGCGAAGGCGGACCGAACGATCTTGCGGACGAACACGACAGATACCTCTACGGTTCCGGATCCCAGGAAAAATGAAAAAAATCTTCTTCGATACCTGGGGATGGGTGGCGATCGCGCACAGGGACGACGATCATCATGAGCACGTTCAGGCGTTCTACCGGTCATACCTTCTTAAACGGGGAATCCCGGTCACTACGGACTATGTTCTGTCGGAAACCATATCCCTTTTGCGCGCAAAGACCCACGGCGTCGCCGTGTTCATCGATACGCTGCTCGACGCGGCAAAAGAGGGGAGAGCGCTGCTTGAGCGGATAGACGCGAGGCGGTGGGAAAAGGCATGGGCGTTCAGTAAGAAATACGGCGACAAGCCTGCAATTTCCTTTGTTGACTTTTGTTCTTTTGCCGTAATGAAAGAGCTGGGCATTTCCGAGGCCTTGACTGCCGACAGACATTTCGAGGACGTGGGGCTGGGGTTTAACAAGCTGTTTTAGCTGGATAAGGAATATTTCCATATCAGTATCATAATCATAGAAATGCGTTTGTCGGTGACGATGCCCGTTTCGTGGTTCGGCAACGCAAACGTCTTAAAACACGAACGACGAATTACGCAGCCGAAACGGGCCTCGCAACCGTGGCCGCGCTCTCCCATGACCCATATAACCGAAGAGACCTTTGAACAGACCCTCCAGTCCTTCATCCGCTCGGAAGAAATAGACCTCCGCGACGTTTCCTTCATCGACCCCTACGGCATGCTTGGGCTTCTTGAGATCGGGGAGCTTTGCCTGCTCGAAGACGTGCGGAAGACCGTCATTCTTCCGCAGTCCGATGAGGTGTGCAAGTATCTTGAGCGCCTGGACTTCTTCAGTCACGCAGGCCGGTATTTCACCCTCGAACATACTGCGCAAGACCTGTCCGAGAAATACCACCGGAGTCCTGACTCCGACGTGCTTCTCGAAATAACGCCGATCGTAAAGTCCGACGATATTCATTTCATCGTGGGAAAGGTGAGAGATCGCGCACAGGCGATCCTTGCAACCCACCTTCATTATGACGAGCGTGCGATCAACGGTTTTATCGTGGCGCTCTCCGAGGTCTGTCAGAACATCATCGAACACAGCGAGACCAAGGGGTTCGTGGGTATCCAGAAATACCGCTTCCAGAGCCTGAACAAGAACGTGGTCAAGATCGCGGTTATGGATGTGGGCATCGGGTTCCGAAAGTCCCTCTCCAACAGGCTTAAACTGCGAAGCGACCTCGATGCCATCGACAAAGCGCTGCTTCACGGCGCTTCCCGCTACGCTGACGAGGGCCGCGGCCACGGGCTGGCCGCTGTGCGCAGGTTCGTCAATCAATGGAACGGCAAGCTCTCCATCCGCTCAGGCACAGCTAAACTCTCTATCATTCCATCATGGGCCCGGGGCAGGGAGCAGGAGAAGGGCCTCATTGCCTTCCCCGGAGCGCAGATCAATATTCTTCTGCCCGAGATGTAGTCCCCGTCACCTCTCCCTTGACGGGAGAGGTCGGGTGAGGGTGGGTTTCCTGACCTCAAGACCTATAGACATATGCACGTCATTCCCGAATGGTTCTATCGGGAATTCAGCGGTTTCTCACCCATATCAATTTTCTTCTTGACAAACAACCCAAATTATGGTTCAATAGATTCAATTGAATGCGCTTGGGCGGTATTTAAGGAGCCAAAATGGCACCTTAAACCGTATAAACTTGAGGTCATAAATTGTGACCTCAAAGGAGACAAGGATGAAAGCAGTTATTCCGATGGAGGCGATTGAGCAAAAAATTATGTTCATTCGTGGCAAGAAGGTAATGCTGGATAGGGATCTTGCGGTGCTCTACGCCGTAGAGACATTCAACCTGAACAAAGCAGTCAAACGAAATATAGACAGGTTCCCGTCGGATTTTATGTTTCAGATCACCAAAGACGAGGTGGAATGTTTGATATTCCAATTTGGAATATCAAAGACAAGCGGTCGTGGTGGCCGCAGATACCTTCCTTATGCCTTTACTGAGCAGGGGATCGCCATGCTTTCGACTGTTCTTAAGAGCAAACGTGCTGTTCAGGTAAACATAGCCATCATGCGGGCGTTCGTCAAACTTCGGGAGATGATTGCGTCGCATAAAGACCTTGCGAAAAAACTGGAAGAGCTTGAAAAGAAATACGACGCCCAGTTCAGGGTGGTCTTTGATGCTATTCGCGAGTTGATGATCCCGCCTGAGGAGGACAAAAGAAAGATCGGATTTATGGCAAAAGAAACCCAGGGGTTGTACAAATCAGGCGTGGGGAAAGTTTGCAGGTCAAGTAGAGTCTCGCGTTGTGGGACGAAATCCGACACAATGCAAGGATAGTCACGTAACTTTGGTGATTGTCTCGGCCTGTTGAATAACGTTCCATTTGGAATATTGTCAAGGTCTGCTCAATTACTGGTTAACACTGGAGTAGATTTTCTGAAGATGATTAATTACGACCTCTATAAGTTTTTAAAAGAAGAACTCGGGAACGGCTCCAAGGACCTTGTCACGCGGCCGTCGGGAGAGAAGATCCGATTGCGGGTCGAGCGCGATATGGGGAAGGAGCCGGAAGGGGCCGTCGTTGCGCTTGATTTCTCGGAGATCGGCATCATTGATTATTCTTGCGCGGACGAGATCGTAACGAAGCTCGTGTCGCGGCTCCTGAGCGGCGAGTACGGCGACAGGTATCTCATGCTCGCCGGCCTCAATGAAAACCAGAAGGAAAATATCGAGGTCGCCCTTGAGCGAAAGGACCTGGCTGTCATGGCGGAAATGAAGAACGGCGAAAGGCTTGTTCTGGGAAATCTCAACAATTATCTGAAAGACACCCTTGACTTTATTGTCAAAAAGAAAAAAGCCACGTCCAGGGAGCTTTCGGAAGCCAGAAAGATCGAGGCGAATACGAGCGGCACGCGGCTCCTGAACCTTTACAAGAAACGTCTCGTGAAAAGGATTGAAGAGATCAGAAGCGACGGAAAGATCTGGGTCTATGAGCTTTTGTAAAGGCCAATTTTGGTTGACTGTAACCGAGGCAGGATGCTACAATATGAGCCTGATTCTCAAAAGCGAGAGATGAACAAGATCACGAGAGTTGCTGTCATCTTCATAGCACAGGGCGCGTACGCCGGAAGGTTTCCGGTCGCGCCGGGCACAGCCGGGACGCTCGTGGGTATTCTCCTGAACCTGGGGATGAAAGGGCTCTCTCCCGGTCTCTATCTTGTCGTCTGTCTTTTCCTGTTTGTGCTCGGGACATGGGTGGCCGGCCGTGCAGAGAATGTCCTCGGAAAGACCGATCATCCCTCGATCGTGATCGACGAGATCGCCGGATACATGGTGTCGATGTTCATGGTTCCACCTGCATGGGGCTTCCTGATAGCGGGCTTTTTGCTCTTCCGGTTTTTCGATATTGTTAAACCTTATCCGTTGAAGCGGCTTCAGGAGATTCATGGGGGTCTCGGCGTCATGCTCGACGACATCGGTGCGGGAGTGTACACGAACATCGTGCTCCAGATGGTGATGTACTTAAAACTTATTTAGACAGGATTACGGGATGAACAAGATAAAATTAAAAACAATCTTAAATCCGGTCAATCCTGTTATCCTGTCAAAAGGGAATTTTTCTTATGCGTGCTGAAATCATAGCGACCGGTACCGAGCTCCTCTCCGGAGGCTTGCCCGATACCAACTCCATATTTCTTTCCGAGGAGCTCATGCTCATCGGCCTGGTGACCGCGTTCAAGACCGTTGTCGGCGACAACGAGAAAGATATGGAAGAAGCGTTCCGCCGGGCACTGGACCGGGTTGACGCGGTGATCATCACCGGCGGTCTCGGACCCACCGAGGATGATATCACCCGCAAGGTGGTAGCGAAGATCCTCAAGAGACGTCTTGTGCTGAACGAGGACGCGCTTAAGGCCGTCAAGTCAACGCTCGCCGGGCGGGGGAAGGAATACGCGAACACGAGCGACCGGCAGGCCCTCATTCCGGGAGCGGCCAGACTCCTCGCGAACCCCGTGGGCGTAGCGCCCGGTTTTTTTCTGGACGAGGGAAATAAGTTCGTCGCCGCTCTTCCCGGCGTACCCAAAGAGATGCAGGCCATGTTCAGACAGGGACTCAAACAGGCGCTCGAAGAACGTTTCACCGGCAAGCTTTTTATCAAGCGCAGGGTGCTGAGGACGTTCGGGCTTCCGGAGTCCAAGATCAATGAGGCCATCAACGATATCCTGAAAAAGGAAAACCCGGTCGTCGGGCTGACGGCAAAGGAAACGGGTGTTGATATCCGCATCATCGCCCGCGAAACCAGCGCGGAACTGTCGCAGGTGCTTGCGGAAAGGACCGATGCAAGGATACGCGAAAAGCTCGGTGACGCCATCTATGGCGTGGATGGCCAGGATATGGAAGAAGTGGTAGGCGCGCTTCTGAAGCAGCGCAGGCTCAAGCTCTCCGTTGCTGAATCGTGCACCGGCGGTTTGATCGGGGCGAGGATCACGAACATCCCCGGCAGCTCGGAGTATTTTGAGCGGGGAGTGGTGACGTACAGCAATGCCGCGAAGACCGAGTTGCTTGGCGTGCCCGCGGCATTAATGGACCGCCGGGGCGCGGTCAGCCGCGAGGTCGCGGAAGCAATGGCGCAGGGTATTCGGCAGGCGGCCCGGACCGATCTGGGACTTTCCGTGACCGGGATCGCCGGCCCTGACGGTGGGACCAAGGAAAAGCCCGTGGGGCTTGTGTACATTTCCCTGTCGTCCGCGCACGGAGTCAAGACCGAGGAACACAAGTTTTTGGGCAATAGGGAACAGATAAGGACCAAGGCGGCCCAGATGGCGCTTGATACGGTCAGGAGACATTTGATAGGGTGAGAAGTCAGAGGACAGATGACAGAGGACAGACGGAAAATGAAAGAAGACAACAATACAAGATGATTTAGTCTGTCTTCTGGATGTCTGTCTTCTGTGTTCTGATTACCATGCGTACTTTTATTGCCATAGAGATCCCCGCTGAGATAAAGAAAGGGATGGCAGAGGCGCAAGGCCGGCTCAAGGTCTCCGGCGTGGAGGCGGGTTGGACAAGGCCCGAAGGCATACACCTGACGCTGAAATTTTTAGGTGATGTCGGGGAGCAAAGAATACCGGAAATTATGAACGCCCTTGCCCTCGCAGTTAAGGGTATGGACCGGTTCCGGATCGAGATTGCCGGGGTCGGAGCATTTCCAAACCCGAAGAACGCGCGGGTGGTATGGATCGGCGTTTCAGGAGATATTGAAAGACTCAGTTCACTTCA
>DATDRO010000130.1:0-5204 GCA_035291685.1 Nitrospirota bacterium
GTTTTCCAGGAGATCGGCAAGGCATGGCCCGCGGTGGCGGGGATGAGCTATTCCCGGTTCGACGCAAGCGGTCTCCAGTGGCCCTGTCCCACCCGCGATCATCCGGGGACTCCTCATTTGTTCGAAGGCGGATTCCCGCGCGGCAAGGGAAGGTTCACCACGGTAAAATATCTGCCGTCCCTGGAACAGGTCGACAAGGAATTTCCGTTCCTCCTTACGACCGGAAGGCTGTTGTTCCAGTACCACACGGGCGGCATGACGAGAAGGGTCAAGCCCATCGACGCGGTGTCCCACGAGTCGTACATCGAGATCAACCCCGAGGACGCGGGCATGCTTTTCCTCAAGGAGGGCACGCCGGTAAAAGTGACCTCGCGCCGCGGCTCCATAACCGTCAAGACGAAAATAAGCAAGCGGCCGAAAAAGGGGGTCGTGTTCATTCCCTTCCACTTTCATGAAGCAGCGGCAAACGTGCTGACGAGCGGCACCGGGCTCGACCCCGTGGCCAAGATCCCGTCGTTCAAGGTCTCGACGGTGAGGATCGAGAAGGTGTGATCACGGATCACTTGGTTACAAGTTAAATTCCTCTCACCATGAAACAACATTCAGCCACGAAGGCTCCAAGACACAAAGAGAACACGAAAAATCAGGGCTTCAGTAAATCACAAACCTTTGTATGAATTTCTTCGTGACTTCGTGTCTTTGTGGCATATTTGGTTCCGGATAGTCCGGGTTAGGTGTCACAGAGATATCAATTCAACGTGGGCCATACGAGGCCCGCATATCTAGAGAAAACACAAGGAGGAATTGCTATGCCCTATGATGCAACGAAGTTAGCTGACTGGCAGATTTCCGAAGAAGCGGAAAAGAAGATGCCCACGCCGGACGAATGGCGCGAGAAACTGGGCCTGCAAAAGGACGAAATGCTGCCCATGGGCCGCCTGTCCAAGATCGACTTTCTGAAGGTCATCAAACGCCTGAAGAACAAGGCCGACGGGAAGTACATTGAGGTGACCGCCATCACCCCGACCCCTCTGGGCGAAGGCAAAAGCACCACCTCGTGCGGGCTGATGGAAGGCCTGGGCAAGCGCGGTGTGAACGTGGGCGGCGCGCTGCGTCAGCCCTCCGGCGGTCCCACCATGAACGTGAAGGGCACCGCTGCCGGCGGCGGCAACTCCCTGCTGATCCCCATGACCGAGTTTTCCCTGGGCCTCACCGGCGACATCAACGACATCATGAATGCCCACAACCTGGCCATGGTGGCGATGACCTCCCGCATGCAGCACGAGCGCAACTACAATGACGAGCAGCTGGAGCGTCTCACGAAGATGAGACGTCTCGATATAGATCCCACCCGCGTGGAGATGGGGTGGATCATCGACTTCTGCGCCCAGAGCCTGCGCAATATCATCATCGGCATCGGTGGCCGCACGGACGGTTTCATGATGCAGTCCAAGTTCGGCATCGCGGTCGGGTCCGAGTGCATGGCCATCCTGTCCATAGCCAAGGACCTCGCTGACCTGAAACAGCGCCTGAACCACATCACCGTTGCGTTCGACAAGAGCGGCAAGCCGGTCACGACGGGCGATCTGGAGGTCGGCAATGCCATGGCCGCCTTCATGCGCAATACCATTAACCCGACCCTCATGTGCACAGCGGAATACAACCCCTGCCTGGTGCATGCCGGGCCGTTCGCCAATATCGCCGTGGGCCAGTCCTCCATCATCGCCGACCGGGTCGGCCTGAAGCTGTTCGACTACCACGTGACCGAGTCCGGCTTTGCCGCGGACATCGGCTTTGAGAAGTTCTGGAACGTCAAGTCCCGTTTCAGCGGCCTGAAACCCCATGTTTCCGTGCTCACCACCACCGTCCGCGCCCTGAAGATGCACGGCGGCGGCCCCAAGGTTGTGCCCGGAAAGGCCCTGCCCGAAGAGTACACCAAAGAGAATGTGGGCCTGGTCGAAAAAGGCTGTGCCAACATGGTCCACATGATCAACGTCATTCGCAAATCCGGCATCAACCCGGTGGTCTGCATCAACCGTTTTTACACGGACACGAACGCCGAAGTGGCCGCGGTCAAGAAGGCAGCCGAAGCGGCCGGCGCCCGTTGCGCGGAATCCCAGCACTGGCTCAAAGGCGGCGAGGGAGCGCTGGAATTGGCAGATGCGGTCATTGACGCCTGCAACGAGAAGAACGATTTTAAGTTCCTCTATCCGCTTGAGATGAAGCTGCGCGACCGCGTGGCAAAAATTGCTAAGGAAGTGTACGGGGCGGACGGCGTTTCCTGGTCGCCCGAAGCCGAGACCAAGGCCAAGATGCTGGAGAACGATCCCAAGTATGCCGACTACGCCACCATGATGGTCAAGACCCATCTCAGTCTCACCCACGATCCGACCCTCAAGGGAGTGCCCAAGGGCTGGACCCTGCCGATCAGGGATGTGTTGATCTACTCGGGGGCCAAGTTCCTCTGCCCGTGCGCGGGAACGATCAGCCTCATGCCCGGAACGAGTTCCAACCCGGCATTCCGCCGCGTGGACGTGGATGTGAACACCGGTTCGGTCTCAGGGCTGTTTTAAAAAAACTCAAGATTCAAAATTCAAAATTGAAAAGCCCGTGCCGGTAAGTCCGGTACGGGCTTTTTTGCGGTTCGCTCGTTCGGGTATCAACGTTCCCAAGATCACTTAGAACACATAAAGCTGATATTTCAGGACCCGGTCCCAAAATCCCGTTCTGTCCCCAAAGCTCCCGATGTTTCTGAAGTCCGTTCAAACAGCGCAACACTCGACAATGATCTGAGGTGCTTGCCGATAGTGGCCGTCCGTAGTAACCAGCTTGAGGCCATATTGCATTGCCGTGGCTGCGATCCACAGGTCGTTTGACGCGGGGGCGACGTGCGCCCTGAAAAAAGGCCGGCAGTTATCACGCTGGAACTATGGCAAAAATCAAATTGCACTTGACAGGGGGACTATAGGATGTCCCCCAGGCTTTTTTGTTTAGGCCTTCCCTTGACATCAGGCTGTCTTGAGCTCCTGAGTATGGACCGATGGCCGGCCGGTCAGGATCGCCTCTGCCTCGGTGATATATCTCCAGGTGCATTCCGGCTCCTTGTTACAGTTGTACTTCTCGAAGATCCGGTCTGCCGCAGTCGCGGCGTCAGACGCAGACCGGTTGACCATGAGTTGTTTGATCCTTCCGATCATATCCGGCGGTATCGCCGCCATGCCATGGACATCGCGCGCATGGATCGACACTATGTCCAGGAGTTTTTCCTCTGTTTGGGCCGCCAGGACCTCCTTGCAGTCCATTCCAAGGCTTGCACATGAGAATGTCTTCATCTTCATTCACCTCCCATCCTACCGACAAGGAATACTTCTAATGATAGTATATCACCGCCCGCAGCACTGCCTATGGATCAGGCAAACTTGCTGCTACATTCTTCGTACGTCGGACTCATCAGCGTCTTCGCAGGGGCCTCGATCAAATGAGATTCTATTCCGCCTTCTCACGAGCTGAAAATGTACCGGGATGTTCACAACGCAAAAGGGACGCATACACTTACGATGCGTCCCTTTCCAGCTGTCATCCGATCCTTTCCGATCAGGCGGCCATTTTGAGCTTTTCGAGAACGATCCTCAGCGCGGCCTCGTCCTGCTTCAACTCCTCCCTGTCATCCTTCCGCAGTCCTGAAGCGATCAGGACCCTGAGTTCCGGGATGGCGGTCTTCTCCAGTTCGGTTACGAGCAGGTCACGTTCCTTCTTTTCCAGGTTGACGATCATATCCATTCACCTCTTTTCTCTTTATACTCTTATATATATTTTACCACTTTAACGAAACTGAAAAAAGTGCTAAGACCCCTGACCCCTGTCTCCTGCTCCCCGCGTCTACTTAATCATCCTTTGTGCATACTTTCGTCGAATTGACAATATTTCACAGGAAGCGATATAGTTTAATAGGCGCCGAGCCAAAATGCGCCAAAGAGGAGCTAAGTCATGAAAATAAACAAGATCGGCATCGTGGGATCAGGTCATATCGGGGGAAATCTTGGGATCCTTTTCGCAAAGGCAGGATACGAGGTTTGCTTCAGCTCAAGACATCCCGATACCCTCAAAAAACTTGTCAAGACCGCAGGGCCGAAAGCCCGCGTTGGGAACGTCGCCGAAGCGATCGCATTTGGGGATGTGATCGTGCTGTCGCTTCCCTTGAAGGCTTTACCCGAGCTTGACGCTGAAACAAAGAACGCCTTAAAGGGCAAGATCGTGATCGACACGTCGAATCCGTATCCCGAGAGAGACGGGGCAATCGCAGAAGAAGCAAGAAGGGACCCGGGCGGCATGGGCGCCTTTGTGGCCCGTCTTCTGCCGGGCGCAAGGATCGTAAGGGCGTTCAATACGGTCTATTATGTGGACCTCAAAAAAACGGTCAACGAACGCGGTGAAAAGATCGGGATTCCTATAGCCGGCGACGACCAGGACGGATTGCAGGCTGCCGCTGAGCTTGTGGAGAGTGCAGGCCTTGAGCCTGTTGTCGTGGGTAGTTTGAACACATCAAAAATGTTCGACGTGGGAGCAGCCGTGTATGCAACAAGCGACCCGGCAAGCGAGATCAGAAAAAAATTAAACTTAAAACCCGGTAAGTCAAGGCTTGCCGCTTAGCTGGATCGAAAAGATGTACTATTCGACAGGAGGGTGACTATGAAGACGCTTCCGAAATGCGTGGATAGTAATACGGTCAATTCATTTTGCGACTGCATCGCCGTCGAAAAAGCCGTGGATCCGGCGGCAGAGGCATTCTGCAACCGGGCGAAAACCGATAAAAAAATCACCGGCAAGGAACTGGCCGAGTTGAAAATGGCATTGATGGACCCGGAAGATGAGGCATGCTGCGACTGCTAAGGAAGAGGGTTGCGGTTTCGCCCGGGGCGGCACGGAAAAGGAACAGGATGGCAACAAAGCAAACCGGGCACGACGTCCCTTGGTGACAGATGCAAGCTACTTCCGTATGATGGGGAGGGCAACGTGGTGGAGAGGCGGGACAACAGAAAGGCGTTGCCTGTTGGACCCTTCGTAAGATATTCCGTTGAGCCTCAGGAGAATCACAGCGAGCTGACGGTCGCCTCTTCAATCCGCTTTCGCGCACTTTGAAGCAAGCCGTTTCCCTCGTTGCATCCTCCTTCAGCATCCGGCTTCGGCTGCCGGTCTTCGTTTCC
>DATDRO010000131.1:0-4170 GCA_035291685.1 Nitrospirota bacterium
GTACACGGCAAAGGGCCCCTCGACCCTTTTCTCCAAACAGCTCATATGGGTCGCCGTGGGACTGATGATGATGCTGCTCGTGCTGATCACGGACTATCACACCGTCAGCCGCTACGCGTATGTCTTGTATGCCGTTTCGATCGTGCTCCTGCTGCTCGTCATGGTGATGGGAAAAACCGGCATGGGCGCGCAGCGGTGGCTGGCCCTGGGGCCGATCGCCTTCCAGCCGTCGGAATTGATGAAGCTCGCGCTCACGCTCGTCCTGGTCCGGTACTTCTCCGACAACCACCGGGAGGGCGGCTTCATGCTTTCAGACCTGGTTGTCCCTGCTGCCATGGTCCTGGCTCCGCTTGCGCTGGTCCTCAAACAGCCCGACCTCGGCACAGCGCTCATGCTGCTCCTCACGTCGTCGCTGATCATTTTGCTCGCGGGAGTCCGCATGCGGTCCGTCCTTATCGTGCTCATCATCGGAGCAACGCTCCTTTCATTGATGTTTCTGATACCACCGGTGAAGAAAAAGATCTGGGGGTCGCTCAAACCCTACCAGCAGAACAGGATCCGGGCGTTCCTGGACCCGAGTTCGGACCCCCTCGGGAGCGGTTATCATGCGAACCAGTCCAAGATCGCGGTAGGCTCGGGACAGATAACCGGCAAGGGCTTCCGCCGGGGCACCCAGAGCCAGATGGCGTTTCTCCCGGAGCGCCATACGGACTTCATCTTCGCCGTGATCGCTGAAGAACACGGCCTCATCGGCGCGGGGTTCATGATCTTTTTATATCTTTCGCTCCTCCTCATCGGCGTCGACACCGCCAAGAATGCCAAGGACCGGGTCGGCGCGCTCATGGCCGGAGGCATCGTGGCCATGCTGTCGATGTACGTGTTCATCAATATCGGCATGGCCGTGGGCGTCGTGCCGGTTGTCGGCGTGCCGCTTCCGCTCGTGAGCTACGGCGGCACTTCTATCATCACCACCTTCCTTGCCATCGGTTTGCTCTTGAATATCCAGATGAGACGGTTTATGCTGTTCTACTAAAAGAGCGCATAGCGCAGAGGGCAGAGAGCATAGCGAAAAAGCGAACCGCACCGTTTCTCCCCATGCTCTATGCTCCATGCTCTCTGCATTCCCAAAGGAGTTCCATGTTCGAAGACTTTCTCCCGCTCGTCGAAAAACCGGCGCGCTACATAAACAGTGAGATCAACGCGGTCCACAAGGACCTTTCGACGGTAAGGACAAAGGTCTGCCTTCTGTTCCCCGATACCTACGAGGTCGGCATGTCGCACCTGGGTCTCCGGATCCTCTACGACATCCTGAACAGCAGAGAAGACACCGCGGCTGAGCGCGTCTTCTCCCCGTGGACGGATTACGAGGAGCGGCTCCGCGCATCAGGCAGGCCACTCGCCAGCCTTGAGTCCGATCTGCCGCTCTCGGAATTCGACATCATCGGGGTCACCCTGCAGTATGAGCTCTCGTACTCCAACATCCTCACGGCCCTCGATCTCGCCCGCATCCCTCTTCGCCGGACAGAGCGGAACGACAGCCATCCGGTCATCATCGCGGGAGGTCCCTGCGCCGTGAACCCGGAACCCTTGAGCGACTTTATCGACGCGTTTTTCATCGGCGATGCCGAGGAAGCAATGCACGAGATCATCACGCTCAGACAGGAGCATGAAGGCAGAGAAAAGTTTCTCGCGGCTCTCTCTGAACGAGAAGGCTTCTCCATTCCGTCACTCAGCCGCAGAAAAATACGGCGACGGATCCTCCGCAGCCTTGAATCAGCGGCCTATCCGGCGCAGCCGATCCTGCCTCTCATGAAACCTGTTCACGACCGGATCACGGTGGAGGTCGCCCGCGGATGCATACGCGGCTGCCGGTTCTGCCAGGCAGGGATCATCTACCGGCCGTACCGGGAGCGAAGTCCGGAAACGGTCAAGGGCCTGATCCGCGAATCGCTCGCCTGCACGGGCTATGACGAACTCTCGCTCGCGTCCCTGAGCGCGGGCGACTACTCGGAAATAGAGCCCCTCATGAAAGAGCTCATCGATGCGTACAAAAAGGACCGCGTCTCCATATCGCTCCCTTCGCTCCGGGTCGGCACGCTCACGCCGGCAATGATCCGGACGATCGCGGACATACGAAAGAGCGGCTTTACCCTTGCGCCGGAAGCGGGCACCGAGCGTCTTCGCCGCGTGATCAACAAAGAGCTGTCCGAGGCCGACCTGATGGATGCCGTGGAGTCCATTTTTTCGAACGGCTGGAGCGTGCTCAAGCTTTACTTCATGATCGGCCTGCCCACCGAGACACCGGATGATCTGGACGGCATCATCAGGCTCTGCAACAACATCCTCGCGCTCGGCAAGCGGACCACGAAGCGGCACGTACAGATCAACGTCACCGTCTCGACATTCGTGCCGAAGCCGCACACGCCATTTCAGTGGTTCGGCCAGACGCCGATCGAAGAAATTCGCGCAAAGCAGGCATACCTTGAAAAAGGCCTGAGGAGGCGGGGCATCGCCCTCAAACCTCATGACCCGGAAGCGAGCCTTCTCGAAGCCGCGTTCGCGCGGGGTGATGGATCCTTGGGGAAGGTTATTGAGAAGGCGGTACAGATGGGGTGCCGTTTCGACGGTTGGAGCGAGTGTTTTGATTTCGGCAAATGGGCCGAGGCCTTCCATGCGTGCGGTCTGGACATTCCCTCGTTCGCGTACCGGAGCTACAGACTTGACGATCCGCTCCCGTGGGACTTTATCGAGACCGGAGCGACCGCGGAGTTCCTTAAGAGAGAAAACGCTCGCGCCCTCTCTGCCGAGATAACGGGCAACTGCCGCGTACAGTGCGAAGGCTGCGGCATCGGATGCGAAGACGGCGGCAGCGCATCGCTCGGAAGACCCCAGGCGGTCAATGTACGAACATCGCCTCCGCCACTTGCCGCAAAAGTCGTAAAAGAAGGGGACCTGGTCACCCGTATCAGGTTCAAATACACGAAGACCGGCAGACTCCGGTTCCTCTCTCACCTTGATCTCATGACGCTCTTTCAGAGGGCCGCCGTGCGGGCAGAAGTGCCGCTTGCTTTTTCTCAGGGGTTCAACCCTCACCCGAAGATATCATTCGGCCCTGCGCTTCCGGTCGGCATGGAGAGCGAGTCGGAATACCTCGATATGGAGACCGATCCGCTTATCGATCTCCTCACGATCACCAAATCCCTCAACCAAGCCCTCCCGCAGGGGATCAGGATTCTGGAGGCGAGGATCATCCCCAGAAAAGCGCCTTCCCTCTCAGGGAGCATCAGCCGTTATGTCTATGCGGTGGAAGTCCCGGTGTCCTGCAGCAATAACCTTGCGGACCGCGTGAAGAAATTTACGGAGCTGGCCTCAGTACTCGTGGAGAAACACGGTAAGAAAAAGGATATCAGGCCTGCGATCGAGTCGATCAGCCTGGCCCCGTCAACAGGCGGCGCCGGCCTCGAGGTGACGCTCCAGGACAGGGAAGAAGCCAGGGCGCGCATCCGGGACGTCATCGAAAAGCTCTTTGAGATCGGCCCGGAAGAGTCGGCCCTTTTCAGGATGAAGCGTATTGCCGTCTTCTGCTCCCTTGCCGATCGATGGGCAAGCCCGATGGATATGCAGTAACGCCTGATTTTATAGATTCCCCCGCAGTTTCTCCGCGTGCAGGATGCGTTTCACCGCAAGATGGTACGCGGCCTTTCTCATTCTGCACCGCGTCTCCTTGCAAAGCGCATGGACATCGTTGAAGGCGACGATCATGGTGTGCCTCAGCCGCTCCAGGACCTTCTCTTCCGGCCAGCGGTCATTGCTCAGGTTCTGGCTCCATTCGAGATAGCTGGCGATCACGCCGCCGGCGTTCGCGAGGATGTCCGGAATGACCATGATGCCCTTGCCGAAGAATATCTCGTCCGCCTCCGTTGTTGTCGGCGCGTTGGCAAGCTCGAGGATGATCTTCGCCTTGACGTCTTTTGCGTTGGTCTCATTGAGCTGGTTCGACAGGGCAGCGGGGATGAGGATGTCGCAGTCAGCGGCGAGGAGCTCCGCGTTGGTAATGTCCTTCGCGCCGGGGAAGCCCACAACGCCGTTGGTCCTCTTTTTGTGCTGCCTGGGCGCGGAAATATCGAGGCCCTTCGGGTCCAGAATGCCGCCCTTCGCGCCGCTCACCGC
>DATDRO010000132.1:0-5237 GCA_035291685.1 Nitrospirota bacterium
GGAACCCGCCGCCGAGCTGATCATGGAAACCGCCGTGCGCCATGGACTGGAGCGTTTTACGCACGGCAGGACCGATGGAAGAGGATCTAACCATGAAGGACCGGCGGATAAGGAATTCGAACGCCCCCGGCAGGGGAAATTTCGGCGCCGTGCCGAAACCGCCGTTCTCCGGGTCGAATTGGGCGAGCATGCCGGTCGCTGCATCGTCAAGGGACGACTCGCTGAGTTCCCCGGGCTGCAGGGCTTCGGGATTGAGGGTCTCCATGATCTCAAGCGCATAGTTCTCGGCATCTTCCCTCTTTATTTTGTAAAAATTGCTCACCGCCCTGAGCACGTTCTTGAACCCCGGCCTGCCCTGGCGGTCCTCCGGGGGGAAATAGGTGCCGCCGAAAAACGGCTTTTTGTCCGGCGTCAGAAAAACGCTCAGGGGCCAGCCTCCGCCCGCGCCCATGGCCGAGACCGCCTGCTGGTATCGCCGGTCGATGTCCGGACGCTCGTCCCGGTCGAGCTTTATGTTGACAAAAAGCCCGTTCATAAGCTGTGCGATATCGTCATTTTCAAAGCACTCTTCGGCCATCACATGACACCAGTGGCACCAGACGGCCCCGGTGCTCAGGAACACCGGCTTGTCTTCCCGCTGCGCGCGCTGGAAAGGCTCTTCGGACCACGGGTACCAGTCGATCTTCTGATGAGCGGCATGTTTGAGGTACGCGGATTTTTCTTGTGCAAGTCTGTTCATGTGAAATAGGGAAACCCACGCGTCATCCCCGCATGCCTCTAAAGCCTGCCCCGGTATGTTTTTAAGCCGGGGGATCCAGTGTCTCATGAAAAAAGGCTGGATTCCCGTTCAGAAGCGCTGCTGGAATGTGGTGGTCCATTCCTTTCTGTGTTTTTTAGAATGTTGACGGATCTTCGGGCGGGAGAGCCGCCTCATCAAACGGCATAACCCCCAATTGGGTCATGACCTCTTCAATGCCTTTTAACAGTTCCCGATAATCGTAACCCGACATTTCCTGCTTCAATGCCCGTTCCGTCAGCCTGTCGAACACCTCGAAGTCGAACGAGCGGTCAAGGACTCCGGAGCGGACAAGCACGGCATGCACTACTTTGTCGTCGTTCAGGTTTTCTCCGGCCAGAATCGCGAGTTTCATTCGCCGATCCGGTGCGGCGATATACCACTGCAAAGCGCCGTTCAGCGCGTCATAGAGCGTGGCGATGCCAGCCGATATCTTGCCCTCCCGCAGCCTCCGCTTCCCGCCGCGGATGTGAAGCCGCGCGCGCTGAAGAGGCCCCTCCACCGGTCCGAGGGTCTCCTCGTCCATTAATCCGAAATGCGGCATAATAAGCCCCGTTCGAGAACAAGTTTTTAACGTTAGCAGATTGCGGCTTTACCCCGTTAGAAATGTTTCACGTGACGCCATCTCCAACGGGGTAAATTGACTTATATCCTGCAACCAACAACGGATACTGGAAAGCGATAAAATCGATTTTTGAAGTGGTCAGAGCGTTTCTGTAATAAAGTATATCACAACAGGCAGGACAGGAAATTATTCGACGGATAACTAAAACGCGTGCCCGATGTTCAGATGAAGTTCTCCCGGGCTTTCCCCCTCCCGCTGGTTTATCTTCTGCCCATAGTCAACGCGCAACGGACCAACCGGTGTATTGTACCTGATCCCGGCGCCGTAGGACGCCCTGAGGTCATAGAGCTTTATCTGCTCGCCCTTCCAGACATTGCCTGCATCAGTGAAAAACACAAGCCCGAACCCGCCTCCGGGATTCGTGCGAAGTTCAGCGTTGAATACCGCCATGCCGTCGCCGCCTGTCGGCGTCTTTCCGTCCGTGCCCTTCGGACCCACGGAATCCTGGGTATAGCCCCGAACGGTATTGCTGCCGCCCGCCAAAAAACGCTCGTGCAGGGGAACCTGATCTGTATCACGGTGGGACCGGGCCATTCCGGCCCTTGCGGACAACGCCGCAACCACATCTCCGCCGAGCGGAAAGAACCAGGTGGTCTGGACCGTCGCCTTGGTAAAATCGGCCTGTGAATCCAGCGCCTTTAAGGCCTCTTTTACCGCGAGCCCGTGGAGCGACCCCCGCTGAGGGTTGAATGGATCATCCCGCAGGTCCCAGAGGATGCCTGGGTTGAGGCTGCTTATCGACAGATGCCCGATGTCTTCCGGCGAAAGCACGGCATCGGGGTTCACATTATAGTTATTCACGTCCTCCAGTTGATAGGTGAGGGAAAATCTGAAACGCCGATGGACCTTCTCGACACCATACGCCACGGCGGTTTCGCGCGTCTGATAATAGATCTCCCGCGTTTGAGAGTTTATTTCCTTTCTATCGAACCATGTCAGGGTGAACCTGCTTTCCAGTCTTCGTCCGAGAAACCACGGTTCCTGATAATTAAAGATCGTACGTTTTAAAATGTCGCTCCCTTCCGCCCTCAGGCTCGCGTATTGTGCGCCGCCCCAAAGGTTTCGATGGGAGACCTCCACGAACCCCTTAAATCGGTCGAGGTTTCCATACCCCACGCCGAACTCAACCGCCCCTGCAGGCCGCTCTTCGACCGTGAGTAGCATGTCCTTCACGTATTCCTTTTCGCCCGGCCGCAGGGGTTCGATGCGCACCAGCCCGAAGTAGCGAAGGCTGTAGATCCTCTGCTGACTGCCGAGGATGGCCCCGTAGTCGTAAAGGCCTCCGGGCTTGACGAGGAGCTCCCGGAGCAGTATATGGTCTTTCGTGCGCTCGTTCCCGCGCAGGATGATCCTGCCGATGGTGACCGGGTGGTCCTCCGCTATTCTGAAGCGTATGTCCGCCGCACCATTTACCGGCCCCTTTTCCGCGCCCTTCGCAGGGAGAGGATCGCGCTTCTCACCCTGTTCCGCGTGGTCCGCAGGAATTGCGTCCTCTGCTGGATATTCGAGCTTCCTTTCCACCTCCACCTTGGCATAGAGGTATCCTTTGTTCGAATACAGAGACAGGATGCGGTATCGGTCCTCATCGAGAAGCAGTTCGTTGAACGGCAGGCCGGGCTTGAGACTCATCTTCTTCAACAGTTCCGCCTCGGTGAAGACCGTGCTCCCTTCGAAGGACACGCTCCTGACCATCGTCCGCCTGCCTTCGAAGATCTTGATGGTCACCGCGGCCTTTCTGCCGCTGTCGGTCCGATCGACCTTCTTCTCGACCCTTGCATCAAGATAGCCTGAATCAACATACCGGTCCCTGATGCCGTCCACGTCCTTGCTCAGGATATCTTCCCGGTATGGCTTCGACGTCAACCAGCCGGACTCGCGGAGGAGCATCTGCTTTTTTATCTGTTTCGCCGTGAACGCGGCGTTGCCCTCGATGCGTATCTCGCTCACCGAGACCTTCGGCCCTTCCTGGATCGCAAACTCGAGATCGAGCCTGCCGGGGGCCTCCGTCTTCCTCGCGGCCACCTTCACGTCAGCGTACCCCTTCTCGTGGTACCGGGCCTTGATCTTGTCCGCGCTGCTCTCTATCGCGGCGTCCGAGACATCGTGCTCGGTAAATATGAAGAGGCCCTTCATGAGTTTTTTTGCGCTGAACTCGCGGTTGCCTGAGATTCTGACCGTGACCTTCGGGCCTTCGTCCCCGGAGATCGTAAGATACGCCTTCTTGCCTCGAAAATGGATGTCCACGATGCCGGATTTGGCGGCCGGATAACCGGCTTTCTCATACAGCCGCGTGAGCGCCGCCATATCAGTGTCGAGGAGAAGGTCCCTGCGGAGCGGCTCTCCCTTCTCGCTCTCCATGACATGGAGAAGTTCCTTTTGCGAAAAGACCGTGTTCCCCGTAAAACGGATCTCCTCAATAAGTGTCGGCTCCGACTCACTTATATATGCGAAAAGGATCACGTGATTCGGTTCCCCGGCCGCTTCCTGCTGAAATTTCACCCGGGCATCAAAGTATCCGTCGGCCTGATAGAGCAGGAGGATGTCCGCCCCGATCCCCGGCAGTTTGTCCTCGCGGAACTCCTTGCCCTCAAGCTTCCCCAGGATCTCATCGAGACGATCTGTCGGCATGTTTTTGTTTCCGCGCAGGACGACCTTTTGCACGATCGTTACCGGGACGAGGGTGTACTCAAGCCTCACGCCTGCCGCATCCGGAAAGGCATCAACGCGGACATCCTTGAACAGACCTTTCAGATAAAGATACTCAACGCCGGCCCGGATATCACTCCCCGAAAAAGGAGCGCCGGGTTTTATGACAAGAAGCGGTATGAGTTTCTCGGAATGAGGCCACGCAGTGCCGTGGTCGTCTTTGAATTCGATTGTAGTGACAGGCAGACCCGAAAAGTCAGTGGAGTAAGCGGGCGAGATCAATAACAGCACGAACAGGCCTGCTGCCAATGAACGCAGCGATTTCATGAAGAATTTTTAACACATCGGGGAATGAATGTAAAGAAGAGAAACAGGACAAACGGGAAAATTTCTGACATTTGCGTTACTATACCAACTGTTTCTGCTGACGCCCAACGTCATTAGGATAATGGACTTATTAACGCGATATAAGGTACTTTTGTGTGCGCAGAACCGTATCGAGGTCCTTCCGGTCAAGAGCGCCCATGCGTACCAGGATCTCACCGATGCGATTCTTGCAGAACTTCTGGTGCTCAAGCGCAAACTCGAGGTCTTGAGGCATAATATACTCTCCAACAACCAGCAATTGGCCGATAGGCGGCACCGCTGATGAAGGGTTCGGTGTCTGAGATCTTTCCATTACACTCTCCATAATAAAAGCCTCCTGTTCGTTTTACCTTTTCAAAATTGTCTGTAATCGCCGTAAAACGCCGAGGTCAAGGACCCCACCCGCCAGACTTGTTTTTTTTGTAATGACAATATTTTACTGTTTATCGGGCGATTTGTCAAGTCCCTCGGGAATTTATTTTAGAAAGTGAACGGGGGCCCGATCATACCTCATGCGGACAAAAATACCGACTTTGTCGAATTTCAAGGACTTATAGCACGCTAATGGGCAGACGAGTGGCTGACCTGAGTAGTTACTAAAATCTGGAAAAGGGTATTTTATAGAACAGATTTTTCAGAGAATTCCATTCCAACCGCATCTGAAAATCCACGCATAAAGGCCTGCTTCACCTCATCGAGGGTAATGTCCCTGTTGAGCTCATGCCTTATGCACGTAACGCGGTCGCGTGCGCCTTTACCGTATATGACCTCGGCCTCCAGCTCCGGATCATACCCGATCAGGAT
>DATDRO010000133.1:0-8113 GCA_035291685.1 Nitrospirota bacterium
GCTTATCCTCAATGGCAAACCGCTCGTAACGCTCCTGTGCACACCGACTGAACTCGAAGAGCTGGCCGTGGGATTTCTCCTGTCGGAAGGGATTCTCCGCAGGAGATCATCGATAAAACAAATGGTCGTGGACGAAAAAGAGGCGGTTGTCCGGATCGAACTTTCCGAACTCCCTGCTGACTGGGAAACGATGTTCGAGAAAAAGACCATCTCCTCGGGCTGCGGCAGAGGCATTACCTTCACGAACAACCGCACGGACCTCGACCGGAAAATAGATGCGCCGGGCCATCTTCTGACGCTCGATGATGTCAGAAAACTGCTCATCCTGTTTCGGACCATATCCACTCTCTACCTCGAGACAGGGGGCGTTCACAGCGCGGCACTCTCGGACGGCAGGGAGATACTGTTCTTTTCGGAAGACATCGGCAGGCACAACGCGGTGGACAAACTGATCGGAAAGGCGTTTCTCAAGTCCGTGTCCGTGGAGAATAAGATACTGCTCACGAGCGGGAGGGTGACGTCGGAGATCATGACCAAGGCGGGCAGGAACCGCTTTCCCATACTCATCAGCCGCGCCGCGCCGTCGTGCATGGCCATCAGCTATGCCGAAGACATGGGCATCACGCTTATCGGATTTGCGCGCGGCGACCGGATGAACATCTACACCTGGCCGAACAGGATCAGATTGGAATAAATACAGAGATGCACCCGTGAGGCGCGAAGCGAAAGGCGATTCCTCCCTCCTCTTACGCCTTACGACTACCCTGTTTGCATTTACTTGATCTCTTCCATCAGCAGTATCTTGTCCAGATTTATCTCGAACGCGGCGCACGGCACGGTGATCTGACGGCGCTCAAGCGCCTCGGGCCGTACCTCTCCGATGAATCCAAGCTCATTCCCCCGCGCAATGATCTTCCCGCACCTGCCCTGCATGAAGAGCGGATGTTCCGACGGCTCCAGCCGGTACTCTATGCCGAGATAATAGAGAAGGATATCGAGGGAGGAATGCGCCTCGGAGAAATTCGCGGCCTGATGGGAAACGAGCGCGGCACAATTGAGGACCGTGCGTGATCCCATGTTATCGTTCCCGTCGAACACCGCCGCCTCTCCGACCTCGAAGACCCGGTGCGGATAGAACGCCTTCGAACTTGCCGCTTCAACGCGCAGGAGCGAGGTCGCCATCCCGTTCCTGAGCACGGAATAGGCGAGCGACATCGGATTATCAACCTCGACGAGCTTTTCCCCCGGCGACACCGCGTTCTCAAGCTCATCGCGTGAACAGAGGATATTGGACATGATCTCCTGAAAACCCGCGCCGACCATATGGCCCCGTACCACATCCGACAGCAGTTCGAGGCGCGAGAGCGCCCCTACCGTGGACTGCTGCGGCATGACCGGCAGGAACGAGTCGTATCCCCTGCTGATGGCGTAATCCTCGACCAGGTCCACGGGATGCATGATATCGTCTCGATAGGGCGGCGAGACGACGGTCACTCCGCGGCGTCCCGACATGACCGTGTGTCCGTAGGCGCTCAGATGTTTTTTCACATCAGTGAGGGTGACCTCTTCTCCGAGTCCCTCCGAGAACCGCGAAAGCGGGACCGTAATCTTGCCCGACGTATCATGGGGAAAGGTCACCCGGGTTCCCATCTCGGTACTATAAGGATAGCTCACCTTGACCGGCTCAATGTCCGCTCCGCGATCGTAAAAATTAGCCGCAAGAATGTTGAGGGTAAGCGACGTCATCCTCATGTCCGTCCCGGTCACTTCAAGAAGGACGTTTTTCGTTTGCGGTTTCACCTCGCCGATGTCCCTGCTGTTGATGATCGGCGGAAAGGAGAGCACGCGTTCCATGCTGTCGATAAGCACGGGATATTCCGGATACGGTCTTACGATAGTGCCGTAGGCGATCCCCTTGGGATGGCGCTCGAGGATCCCCGCGAGCGTGAGCTTTTCCTCCATACCGAGCGGCGTGAACGAGATCGAAGACGGCTTGGCCAGACGATAATCCACGGGAAAAACGATTCGGTCGAGTTCATAGATGCCGATGGAAACCGTGGCCCTCTTCCTGCCGAATATCTCCGAAAGCTTGTCCTGGCTCTGGATCATCTGCGCCAGCATATCATCGTTCATGCGTACACCGCTTGCGGTACAGGCCGCGATATAAGGACGCATTGACTTCAACCCTTTGGCCACCCTGATTTCCCGGGTTGCCTTGCGGCCGGGTTTGAAGAAGGGATACGTCTCGGGCTTGCCGGACAACGCGAGGCGTATCTGGCGCGCGATGCCCTCGGCAGACCAGAGATCAGGCCGGTTGCTGTCGGACAGCTCGACCTTCAGGTCGTCCGTCCCGGCGCTGTATCCCTTGAGCTCCGCCTTGGCAAGCATGAGATGCTTCTCAAGCGCCGGCAAGGCGAGCTTCCTGCCGATAAGCTTTTCCAGATCGTGTTTTTTGATGTCGATTGTAGGCATCCGAATCTTTTCCAAAGAGTTCAGTTCAGCAGAGAGTGGACTTTCTCCTGACTCCTGTCTCCTGTCTCCTGACTCCTGTCTCCTGACTCCTGTCTCCTGACTCCTATTTATTCAGCTGAATCTTCTTAGTCCGTATAAAATCCAGATCCGTTGAGAACAGATCGCGGATGTCCTGTATCCCGAGCGCCACCATGGCCATGCGGTCGAGCCCGAGGCCCCAGGCGATAACCGGCACGTTCACGCCGAGCGGGGTCGTGACCTCCGGCCGGAATATCCCCGCGCCGCCCAATTCCATCCAGCCGAGCTCCGGGTGCTTCACATGCAGCTCCACCGACGGTTCGGTAAAGGGGAAATACGCGGGACGGAACTGAAATTCCCCGGCCGTGGCGATCTCCTGCCCGAAAAGCTTTAAAAGTCCGAGGAGCGCCTTAAAATTTATGTCCTTTCCCAGAACGATCCCCTCGACCTGGTAAAAATCAGGCGCATGCGTCGCGTCCACCGCATCATAGCGGAAACAACGCGCGATAGAAAAGTATTTCCCTGGGATTTTCGGTCCTGATGCGAGCGTTCTTGCGGAGACCGCCGTGCCCTGGCTCCTGAGGATGAGCCTCTTCGCGCGTTCAAGATCGAAAGCATACCGCCAGCCCGTGGAGCCCGTCTTTCCGCCGTCTTTGTGGGCCGCGGCAACGCTCCTGCCGAATGGCTCCTCGATCTTTTTGGCCGCAGTCGGCTCTTTCACAAAATAGACGTCGTGGATATTCCGCGCGGGATGGAACTGCGGCATGAACAGCGCGTCCATGTCCCAGAACTCGTTCTCCACGAGCGGCCCGCGCATCTCTTCAAAGCCCATGCCGATGAACTTGTACTTCACGAAATCAAGAAATTCTTTATAGGGATGCTTCCTGCCGATGCTCTGTCTCGGCGGGTTGAGGGAGATATTATACGCGCGGAACTTTTTGTTCTTCCACGCGCCCAGCTTCAGCATCTCCGGCGTAAGCGCCGAGGCCTCTTCCGTGACAGCGCCGCGTTCCTTGACGAGGCGCAGGATCTCCGTTCCGTCAGCGGTCAGGGTATACGAACGATCCTTCTTTTCCGTGATGCGGAATATGCCCTTGGATTTGCCGCGCTTATGAAAATTCGCCTGGATCACTTCCTGTTTATGTATGGGTAAGCCTGACAAGGCGAGTGAAGCTCCTGCAGTTTCCTCGATAATCTCCTGCAGCAATTCGAATGGCGCCGTATTACCTGCTTGATCAAGCTCGAGAAGTCCGCCCTGAGCAATTCTGATAACATTGCTTGCCTTAAGTGATCCTGTCGCCGAGCTCACTTCTGAGGGATCCATGCCCCAGGACTGAATGATGTCCTTGACAGTGAACTTTTTCCCTTCCCGGAGCGCGGAGATGATCCGCATCTCGGGTGTGCCCTTTTCCCGGTATTCAGCGCCGGTCTCGGTGAGGGAGACGGACGTTGCCACGGTCTCGCCCGCCACCCGGAGCAGCCCCTTGGACTGGAGCCAGCCCGCGGCCATGTCGAGGCGGGATTCATCGAGCCCTGATACACGCATGATGTCCGAAGCGGATACGGCTTCGCCGCGCGTGAAGCAGAGAAGCACCCTGTTCTCAAGCGGGTGGAGGCTTTCAAGCGCTTTTATGAGCTCGGAAGGTGTCATAATAATTGCGGATAACATTACGTGGATTGAAAATTTTTGTCAAGAAAAAACAGATTGACGGACGCGACGATTGTATGATAAGTTAACGATCATGGCAGTGACAAAAATAAAACCCGGCTTAAGCTATACGCTTCTCTGCGACGATGTACGCCAGGAAGTAGGCGGAAAGTTCAGCCTCATGGGACTGTTCGAAACCATTTATGCGAACACCTTTCCCGCGGTCCACCCCCGCTTTGCCATCGTGAACGAATGGACGAACGGCAAGGGGGAATTTGCGGTAAAGATCCGGCTCCTTGCGCCGGACAAGGAACAGGTCCTTTCGGAGTCAGAGGCAAAGATCAATCTCTTCAACGAGAACCAGAGACATCGGGACATTTCCATCCGCTTCAACACGACCTTCAAGGCTCCGGGAACGTACTGGATAGAGACGCTCCTCGACGACGAGCAGATCAGCATCACTTCTCTTGCCGTACAGCAGGTAAGCCAGCAGACAGTGCATTAAAAGCCGTAAGGGGCAAGCGTACGAGCGTCAGGAAAAAACGCGAGGATCATTCGACCGTGATGAACGGCGAGAGCCCCTCTTTTGCGCGAAGCTCGTTCACCAGCTTCTCCGCCGCCGACTTGCTCGAAAAACTGCCGAGTCGCACGCGATACCAGGTGCCCTTATCAGGCACATCGGACGTGACGACAAAGGCCGCGTATCCGCGCTTCTTCATCTTCTTCACTTCTTCATCAGCCATCTCTCTCTCGGGGTAAGAGGCTATCTGCAGGCTGTAGCGCGTTTTTGCGGCAAGGGCCGTCGCGGGCGCCTGTTCCTTCTTTGCCGGAGGCAGTGTTGATGCGGTCTGCCGGGGCAACGCCGCAGGGGCCTTCTCGATCTTGATTTCAATCTTCTTCTCACCCTTCTTTTCAGGCCTCTTCTCGATCTTCTTTTCGACCGGCTTCTCGGGTTTCTTCCCAAGCTTCGGCGGCGTCGCGGCAACCTGCCGTTCCTCTCCCCCGTTCTCTTTCATTACGACGCTGTTCTCCTCGGCCGCCTGTTTTGGCTTAAGATCAAGCGATACGGTCTTGTCTTCCTTATCGGTCAGGGTCTTATAGAACGTATATTCATCGTGCTTCGGCAGATGCTGGGAGACGATATCGGGAAGCGGCGGAAGATTCGGCCCCGGAGAATTCGGCTTGCTTTGATATTTCCCGACGTAGTATCCCAAAAAGAAAAACCCAACCATCAGGGCCACGCCCAGGGGGATGACAAAAAGCTTGGAAAGTATGCCGCCTCTTTGATTATTCATTAAATCATTCCCTTCTTTCATTTGGCGCTCCGGAATCCGCATAGTGCATAGAGCATGGAGTAAGACCCTTTACCCTTTGCTCCTTGCCCTTTGCCCTCTGCTATAGAATACACATCGCATCCCCGTAACTATAGAAGCGGTATCTCTCCGCCACCGCCGCTCTGTACGCCGACAAGATAGATTCCCTGCCGGCAAACGCTGAGACAAGCATGAGGAGCGTCGACTTCGGCAGGTGAAAATTAGTGATCAGACCGTCTGTGACTTTAAATGTATATCCGGGATATATGAACATGCCGGTGTCGCCCTTTCCAGGGGAGACCCTGCCGTCTTCCGCCGCTGCGCTCTCGATGGTGCGCACACTTGTCGTCCCCACGGCGATCACCCGCCGGCCTTCGGCCTTCGCGCGGTTGATGCGTCCGGCGGCGGCGTCTGAGATCTCATAGTGCTCTGACATCATCCGGTGCGCGGAAATGATATCCGTGCGCACCGGTTGAAATGTGCCGGGCCCCACATGGAGCGTGACCGGAACAAGTTCAATCTGTTTTGCGGAGAGGATGCCGATCAGTTCTTCGGTAAAATGGAGTCCTGCAGTCGGCGCCGCGACCGCCCCTTCGTGAGAAGCATACACGGTCTGGTAGCGCTCCCGATCGAGCGTGTTCGGATCGCGCTTTATATAGGGAGGAAGGGGGGTCTTGCCGATCTCGGAGAGCATCTCCCGGATATCTCTTACGCCGTGAAAACGGACCGTCCTGACGCCGCCAGGGCCCTCTTCGACCATCTCCGCCTCTATGCCCGGCGCGATGTCCAATCGTTTGCCCGCGGCAACACCGCCTTTGACCAGGGCGTCCCAGTTATTACGCCCTCTCTCGGCGATGAGGAATATTTCCGCCTTTCCGCCGCCGCGCTTCTTCGCCATAAGCCTGCACGGAAAAACCCTGGTATCGTTCACCACGAGCACATCGCCGGCGTTGAGACACTGTTCGATGTCAATGAAAGTGCGGTGTTCTATCGTGCCTGACCTGCGGTCGAGGACCATGAGGCGTGACCGGTCTCTTACGGGCGAGGGTTCCTGGGCGATGAAAGATTCCGGAAGGTCATAATCAAAATCTGAAAGTTTAAGCTGTTCCATTACCCGCACTGACATGGATGGATAGTACCATATTGTGGCCCTGCAATAAAGAAAAAAGGTGACTACTCATATGCTCAGATCAGCCATGAGCGATAGGCGCTGTAAGCGTGCAGGGTAAAGATATTTACCAACGTCAACGCTGCGGGCAAAAGCACCGACTCGGCCGAATCTCAAGGACTTATAGCACGCTAAACGACAGAGCAAGTGGCTGACCTGAGCAGTTAAGAAAAAAGAAATTTCACCACAGAGGTCGCGGCGGTAAATGGCAATCTGCAGAGGGCAGAGGGTTTAAACACTATGCGCCATGCGCTCAACTCCATGCAGGATCAGCTGCTCCGGGCTCTCCGCGGTGACATCATTCCAACGCCCTTTTCCAGCCTCGCTCAAAATCTTCATATGACACGAGGAGCCCGGCGCCCAGAGCTTTGCCGGTATCGGCGCCTTGTCCAAGCTCCTCAAGCACGGTCTTGACCCGGTACATGCCGTACCTGTCTATCATATGCCGTACTGCCGAAAGGCTGAACAGATAAGCATATCCGGCCTGGTTGCCGTTTAACCCCATGAATGAACCTTCCAAATTCGAAAGCAACGGAAGCTTCCCCGCTTCGGAAGTCCTTTTGAGCGCCTCCTGCTGGCGGGCATTCACTTCCCTCCCCTCAAAATATTGGGCAAGCCCTTCATTGAGCCAGGTGGGGCAGCGCGGCGCGATGGCACGAACCGCCGCGTGCGTGTATTCGTGATAGAGGAGCCTCCTGAGTCCCGGGGTTTCCTGCTCGATGCCGCCAATCGGAATACGGATCTTTCCGTCATATATGCCTCCGCTCCAGCCCGGGGCATCGGTCACCTCCTGGAACTGCTGGCTCGAGTACAGGATCACCTGGATCTCGTTGGAGGGATAATACTGCAGCGCACGGCCTATCTCTCCGTAAGCGTCTTCGAGGATCCTGAGCACGATCTTGCCAGCCTCGATCTTCTCCCTGCCCTCATACTTGGTTAAAAAATGGCTCGTGACATCACGGTTAAAATCCTTCTCGGTCTTGTGTTCCCGCCGGATCCTCTCAAGCCGCGCTTTCAGATTTGCATTGGACGGGTTCAGTTCCACGGCCTTCTCCCAGGCGGAGGCTGCGGCCTCAAGGTCGTCCTTTGCATAATACAGCTCGCCAAGCACCTGGTACGCCGTGGATGCTTTGGGGTTGATCTCTATGGCACGGGTGAGTTCCCTCTCCGCGAGCCTGTCGTCCTTTAAATGAAAGTATGCGATGCCGAGGCCGAGGTGGCCGTCTGCTTCGGAATCAGTGATCCGGAGCGCCCCTTCGAATGAGTCGCGGGCCGCCTGGTAATCCCCCTTCTTGATCTGCTCAGCCCCCGTCTTGATGAACCGCACATAGGTGTTCTGCTCCGCGGTCTGCGCGTGCACAACAGGGATTGAGAGCATCAGTGTGATCGTAAAGCTAAGCGCCATAATACTATTTTTTTTCACGGCTTCTTCCCCTCAACGATACTTCTTGCCCCTTGACCCCTGTCTTATTCCTCCATCACCTTCACATACAC
>DATDRO010000134.1:0-5483 GCA_035291685.1 Nitrospirota bacterium
CTGTCTCCAATCTTTGTGATGAAACCTGACGATTTTCGCCGCGCGCTTCAGCCAGGGGACCAGCTCAAACAAGGTCTCACCGCGGACACAATGCCCTTCCGTTGACGTTGTTTCAAACTGGTGGAGGCTTATTTTTTCCTCCGGGGACAATGCGCCGATGTCGTGAAGTAATCCCGAAACAAAAAGCCTCTCAATGGCGTCTTCTGCAAGATCGGCCGCCTTGCCGATCTCCCACGCAATGAACGCCACCCTCTGTTGATGCGAGGAAATAAGAGGGCTCACGAGGTCCATCGCGTCGGAAAGAGAAAGGAGCAGATTGCCCAAATTGACCGCAAGCGGCGGCTTCATTACTTTTTCAGTGTCTTGTAGAGCTCTTCGAGCTGAGTTCTATGACCCAGCTCCGTTGCTGCAAAATTCTCAAAAAGCTTTTTCGCCTCTATATTGGAGGAGTCTTTGGCCGCCTTCAGATAAAACTCATATGCATTATGCTCATTGACTATCGCCGCCTTAAAAACCTCAAAAAGAGTTTCGTTATCCATATTGCCTCCTCAGGTAAGAATTAATATATTCCCCAGGTTCAATTGTTTCCGGCTCCTCTTTTAAGTATTTCCGGCTACAATAATTGAAATTATAGCATGTTTCGATTTGCGGTGCAGAGAAAGTGGTTTACCTTTTTCAATCATTTCACTGCTCATCTTCCAGCGTTTCAACAGAAACTTCAATCAGATGCCTTGTGAATAAACCTCTTCAGCCCCTCTTTGAACTTCACCGGCTCTATCCCGAAGACTTCGCGGATGTCCTTCATGCTGCAGACATTGTCCTCCTGAAGCATGATGAGCTGCTGCGTGGTCACCGGCGGGTTGGGGAGTATAGTCTCGAGCACTTTGGCCATGGGCTTCATGAAAAAGAGCGGGACGTGGAGCATCGGTCTGTTTATTCCCATGGCCCCGGCGATCTGTGCCGTTAGTCCTTCGTACGTGAGCTGCTCCGGCCCGCCGACCTCGTAGATCTCGTTCAGGAAGGCATCGCTGGTCACGATCTTTTGTATGCACGAGACCACATCATCAATATAAATGGGCTGGATCTTCGACTTGCCTGAGCCGATAACGGGCAGAACAGGGGACAGCTTGAACATCTCCGACAGCCGGATGGTGAACAGGTCCCCCGGGCCGTAGATGAGAGAAGGCCGGAGGATCGTGTACGGGATGCCGCTCGCTCGCACAAGCTCCTCTGCCTCCCATTTGGTCTTGTGGTACTCGCTCTGAGCTCCGCGCCTGGTGCCGAGCGCGCTCTGGTAAAAGAAATGACGGACGCCCGCCTTTTTTGCGGCATCGAGCACATTTCGTGTTCCTTCGACATGGACCTTGCGGAACGTCACGCCGGGAGCTTCTTGAATTATGCCGACGAGGTGGATTACTCGCTCCACACCCGCAGCGGCCTTCTCAATCGATACCGTGTCCGAAATATCGCCTGCCACGACCTCAACGCCCAGGTCTTTGAGCGCCTGTGTCCTGTTCGGGCTCCGCACGAGCGCCCGCACCGGGACCTTGCCCTGTCTGAGACAACGGATAAGATGTCCGCCCACAAACCCCGTGCCGCCGGTAATGAGTATCATGGTTCACCTTTTTTCCTGTTGGGAACATTACATCAAAAGGTTCGCTATTATTTCTCCAGTTGCTTCTGCATCTCTTCCAACGCCTTTTGGGCATCTTCCGAGTTCTTCTGCATCTCCTTCGTCGACTGTTCCAGCTGTTTCCGGTACTTCATGGTTTCCCCGCGCTGTTCGATACGCGAGCTCATAAGCAGGACAAGAAGTATTGCGCCGAGAATTCCGAACACCGGCCATGTGCGCCGGGAGGGGATCTTGTGGGCCTCGATACTTGCTATTCCGTAAAAACTCACCCCGATGGCAATAACGATAAGCACACCCGCGCGCGAGATGACATTGAGCGCCGTTATTATCGGCCACAGAGAAGTGATGTACGCAGAGCACCGATATGCCGTCTCGTACGGCTCCCGGGAGCCCATGAATTTCCATATCACAAAGACGATCGCCGACCAGATAAATCCGAGTACCGCAACCACAAGGGGATACTTGATGATCGACGACAGGGCCTTGCCAATACCGACACCGGCATGGATACCGACGATGCTCAACACGGCGTTCACGATGCCGGCTGCAACTCCCATGACCATCATGAACACCAGCGGCTCGGCAAACCCTCCGGTCTTCGGCATGTCCCTGAAAAAGGCCGCAGGGGACGTTATCACCCTGACCGCCGTCCGCGGCATTGCCTTGAAATCGATACCGTTCTTTTCTTCCATACATTTTTTCCTTTCGCGTTTTTTTTACCTTCGATAATGGAGCTCACATCGTATCGGCCGGCTCCCGGCAAGTTTCCCGGCCTCTTGTTCGATCCGTTTATGTTCCTTGGGATCATGCGTGACGCCGCGCACAATGATCACACTGAGCGCAGTTTTCTTCTCAAAAAAGCCTTAACGGCCTCCATGGAGATGAACACCACCATGCCGAAACCCATGATCAGTCCGAGATCGGATGCCGAAGGCCTGCTGATACCGAAGGAGTCGCGCACCGACGGAATCTGGATCAGCACGGCGACCAGCAAGATTTCCCAGACAATGGCGATGAGAAGCCACTTGTGCGGCGGCGTGGTGAAGACGCTGTACTTCATGGACCGGAAGTTAAGGGCGATGATGATCTCCGTGATGATGAACAGGAAGAATATCTCTGTCCGGGCGTGCGCAATATCTGCGAGATCGTGGAAGAACAGGAAATAAAAGAACGGCACCTCGATGAGCAGCGCCAGCAGGATAAAGGCCATTACATCCCTGGAAAAGACGCTCTCTTTCGGGTCCCTCGGCGGCCTCTGCATGATATCGGGATCAGGCGGAGCAATGCCCAGGGCAAGTGCAGGGAGGCCGTCGGTCGCAAGGTTTATGTACAGAATGGCAGCGGGCAGGAGGGGCAGGTACTCCGGCCCCATGAGCAGGACCACCCCGCCGATCACGACTACCTCGGTGATGTTACACCTGAGAAGGTAGGTAAGGTATTTTTTGATGTTGTCGTATATCCACCGGCCCCTCTCAATGGCCTTCACGATCGTCGCAAAGTTGTCATCGGTCAGGACCATGTCCGCCGCCTCTTTCGCCACCTCGGTACCGGTTATTCCCATAGCTATCCCGATATCAGCGTGCTTCAGTGCCGGCGCGTCGTTCACTCCGTCGCCGGTCATTGCAACAACCTCGCCCTTCTTCTTCCATGCCTTCACGATCTTGAGCTTGTCATGCGGTGATACCCTGGCATAAACCGTGACCTTGTTCACAATTTTTTCAAGGTCCTCATCACCCATTTTTTCCAATTCTTCGCCTGTCAATACCAAGTCGCCTTCGTTGTAAATGCCGATCTCCTTGGCCACGGCCACTGCCGTAAGCCTGTGGTCTCCCGTAATCATAACGGGCCTGATGCCAACCTGCTTGCAGACCTTTGTGGCCTCTATTGCCTCTTCTCTCGGGGGGTCCATCATGCCCGTAAGGCCGAGGAATACAAGGTCGGCCTCGATGCACTCCTCTGTACAGGCAATGCCGTCGGGGAGTTCCCTGTGCGCAATGCCGAGAACCCGGAGCGCTGCCCGGGCCATCTCTTCGTTCATTTTTAAAATACGTACTTTTTCCTCCGCACCCAGTTCACGTATTCCGGCCTCATCCATTACGCGGGAGCACCTCTCCAAAATCACCTCAGGTGCGCCCTTTACATATGCCACCCTCTTCCCGCCTGCAGACTGGTGGATTGTGGACATGCGTTTTCTTTCGGAGCTGAAGGGCACCTCTTCCAGCCTCGGGTTTTCAAGCCGCGCCTCGTGGATAGGCACGCCTGCCTTTACTGCCGCCACGACGAGCGCGCCTTCCGTGGGATCGCCCTTTATGTGCCACTTTCCATCTCTCTCATGCAGGTCTGAGTCATTGCACAAAAGTCCTGCCTGAAGCAGCGTGCGGAGGGCAGGGGTATTCTCGATTCTGACCGCTCCCGGGCCCCTGAACTCTCCCTCCGGAAGGTATCCCGCGCCTGTCACCTCGATCATCTTTCCTGCCGTGAATATTCCGCGTATTGTCATCTCTCCCTTGGTAAGCGTGCCGGTCTTGTCTGAACAGATTACCGTGGTGCACCCCAGGGTCTCAACGGCCGGCATCTTCCTCACCAGCGCGTTGTTCTTTGCCATCTGTCGCATGCCGATGGCGAGCGCGCCCGTGACGATCGCTGCGAGCGCCTCGGGAACTGCCGCGACCGCAAGGGCAATGGCAAACATCACCACCCTGATCACAAACTGCGCATTGATCGTCCCGGCCACGGCCTCCCGCGCGATGCTGACGCCGGCAACAAGGAAACATATGGCGAGTGCTGCGAAACCAAGCCACTTGCCGATCTCTTCCGTCCTTTTTTCGAGCGGCGTTTTCTCCGCCTCCACTGCCATTACCTCCTTTGCGATGGCGCCGAATTCGGTGTTCATGCCGGTTGAGGTAACAACAGCCCTGCCCCTCCCGTAGGTAACGGTCGTTCCTGTGAATACCATGTTCTTCCGGTCGCTCACGCGTGCATTTTCCGGCAGGGGGTGTATGTCCTTGCCCACGGGGAGTGACTCTCCGGTGAGCGGGGCTTCATCACACCTGAGGGAATGGCTTTCGATCAGTCGTGCGTCGGCAGGTATCTTGTCTCCTGCCTCGAGGAGAAGAACGTCTCCCGGAACAAGGTTCTTTGAGAAGATTTCCTCTTCCCTGCCTCCACGGAGAACGGTGATGGTGGGAGAAAGCATCTTTTTGAGCGCATCGAGCGCCCTCTCGGCCCTGTACTCCTGAATAAAGCCGAGCACCGCGCAAAAGATAACTATGACGAGAATAATGGCAGCGTCCACCAGCTCGCCCACAAGAGCCGAAAGAACCGTGGCCGCGAGAAGAATGATAATGAGAATGTTCTTGAACTGGTTTATGAAAAGAGTGAAAGAAGAAATACCCTCTTCTTTTGTGAGCTCATTATAACCGTATTTTTCGAGCCGCTTCCCGGCTTCTTCCTCGGTCAGGCCGAGATGAAAGTCGGCACCCAACTCTCTCAGTGTCCGTGCGGCCTCCATGGAATGCCAGAGAGACTGCGCCATACAATTACCTCCGGGTTTAATTACAAAAAGATGGGAAGGCATCTGCCTTCCCTTCGACGATACACCGTAACGATTACTTGATGGCAGGAACCTCGAAAATGACCCCGCCGAACAGAAGGTACGCAAGGAGCAGCGTCCAGATGATGTTGAACCCCTGCCCGATGAGGAACGCCGCCGCAGGCCTTCCGCCTTGCATTGTCGCCAGGTCCTTGAACCGCGTCTCAAGGCCGATGCTCGCAAAGGCGAGGGCGAACCACCACGTTCGCAGGCCGCCCAGCATTCCCTTGGTGGCATCAATGGTCTTCGGATCCACGG
>DATDRO010000135.1:0-5109 GCA_035291685.1 Nitrospirota bacterium
TCTAAATAAGGAGGGATTTGAGATGAAGAAGAGCGAGTTAACAGCAATGATCCTTGATGAACTCAAAGCCCTGGCAAAGAAGATGAAGGTCAAGTTGCCCGCTGGGGCAAAGAAAGCTGATATCGTTGATACACTCTTGGCGGCTGATACCGCTGCTCCTGTCAAGAGCAGGAAACAGGTTGTTGCGAAAAAGTCTGCTGGGTCAAAACTAACAGAGGAAAAGAAGCGCGCCCCTCAAGCCCCTGCTGAAAAGGCTGGTCGGCCCTCCAGCCATGAGTGGAAGATGCCTGCAGGCGTGGAAGAGCCGCTCATTGCGCAGGAACGGGTGGCTGATGCAAAATACTACACGGGCGCTCAGGCTGCAGAGAAGATCGCTCCCTCCTCTCGAGAATTTCCCCATGGTTATAACGAAGACAAGATCGTTCTCATGGTGCGGGATCCTTACTGGGCATTTACCTACTGGGAGGTCACTCCGGCCAGGATCGAGAAGGAAAAGGCCTGGTTCGGCTGGAACAGCAAGCTCTGTGTCCGCGTCTATGATATCACCGGCGTGCAGTTCAACGGGACAAACGCCATTGGTTACATTGACCAGGAAGTGTTCGAGCGAACGGGGAACTGGTATTTTGATCTCGGCCGGCCGACCCATTCATTCTGCGCGGAACTGGGGCTGCTCACCCCCGAGGGGAGGTTCCTGACTCTTGCCCGTTCCAACTATATCAATATGCCGAGGGACGGCGTCTCGGACGTGCTCGATGAAGAGTGGATGCTCCTCGAGGAGGATTTCTGGAAGCTCTATGGATTTCCCGGAGGTTCCTCGCCGCAGCTTCAGGAGTTGTGGAAGCGCATGCGCCTGCATGGGATCACCTCTCCGGGCATGTCCTCACGGGACAAGGCGAAGAGGAAGTAGCGGCATTTGCGCGGGACCTCTTTTGAAAACGAGGACACAAAGTCCATCCTTCTGCGGATGGACTTTTCTTTTGATTTTACAGTTTCTGTAACTACTCAGGTTTGCCACGAGCGAAAGGCGCAGTAAGCGTGCAGTGTAAACCTAAACGGACGCCGCATCAGCCAAAACAGCGCGTGCGAAGCGTAAGCGATGCGGGTATACTCTATCACATATGTTGTTGTAAAAAGTTTGATAGCACGCTATGCGCCACAGCGACTGGCTGACCTGAGTAATCACAAGTTCTGTTTTATGTCACGAAAACACCACTCGGAGCATCATGGCCAAACAGCAGCTGAAGAAAAAACAGACGCTCGCGAACGGAGGCAACATGGAAAAAGGGTACCTTGCGCTGGTGCTGCACAGTCATCTGCCGTACGTGCGGCACCCGGAGCACGATCAGTTCCTCGAAGAGGACTGGCTCTACGAGGCCATTACGGAGACCTATATCCCGCTCATCAACATGTTCGACGGCCTCGTGCAGGACGGCATCGACTTCCGCATCACCATGAGCCTGACGCCCACGCTCATTGCCATGCTCACGGACCCGCTGCTCCAGGCGCGGTACGTACGGCATATCAACAAGCTCATCGATCTCGCGGACAAGGAAGTCGGGAGGACAGGTGACCAGCCGGAGTTCAATCCCATCGCCCGTATGTACAAGGACATGTTCCTGAACGCCCGATACGTGTTTGAGGAAAAATACGGCCGTAACCTTGTCGGCGCCTTCAGGAAGTTCCAGGACATGGGCAAGCTCGAGATCATCACATGCGGCGCGACGCACGGGTTTCTGCCGCTCATGATGAACCAGAAGGCGGTCCGCGCGCAGATCATGGCCGCCGTGCAGTTTCACGAAAAACACCTCGGCAGGCCGCCGAAGGGCATCTGGCTGCCGGAGTGCGGATACTACGAGGGGCTCGAGGAGATATTGAAAGAGGCGGGCATCCGCTACTTCTTCACGGACTCTCACGGCATATTCCACGCGTCACCGCGGCCCAAGTATGGGGTCTATGCGCCGATCTATTGCCGTTCCGGCGTGGCGGCGTTCGGCAGGGACATCGAGTCATCCAAGCAGGTCTGGAGTTCCATCGAGGGATACCCGGGAGATGCCAACTACCGGGATTTCTATCGCGATGTCGGGTTCGACCTCGACTACAACTATATCAGGCCGTATCTTCACTCCGACGGCGTGCGGGTGAACCTCGGGATCAAGTATTATAAGATCACGGGCACGACGAACCATAAAGACCCGTATATCCGCCATTGGGCGCTCGAGAAGGCGGCCTCGCACGCGGGCAATTTTCTGTTTAACCGGGAAAAGCAGGCCGAATGGCTCTTCGACATGTTCAAGGACAGAAAGCCGCTTATTGTCGCCCCCTATGATGCCGAGCTATACGGCCACTGGTGGTTCGAGGGGCCTGATTGGCTCAACTTCCTCATTCGGAAGACCGTCTGTGACCAGAAGACGGTGCGTCTTGTCACGCCTCTTGAATATCTGGCCGAGAACCCCCGGTGCCAGGTCTCGACGCCCTCGATGTCGAGCTGGGGATACAAGGGATATGCCGAGGTCTGGCTCGACGGTTCGAACGACTGGATCTATCCGCACATCCACAAGGCGGCCGACCGAATGGTCGAGCTCGCGCAGGCCTTTCCTCATGCGGACGGCGGACTGCGCAGGGCGCTCAACCAGGCGGCCAGAGAACTGCTCCTTGCGCAGAGTTCGGACTGGGCGTTCATTATGAAGACCGGCAGCCATGTGGAATACGCGGTCAAGAGGACCAAAGAACACCTTCTGCGGTTCACAAAGCTCTACGACGACATCAACGGAAATCGTATTGACGAAGGGTGGCTCGGCGATATAGAATACAGGGACAATCTGTTCCCGGATATCGATTATCGCCTGTATGCTTAAGCCGTCCATAGTCAGAGACCTGAAAAAGATCGTCGGGCCGGCCAACCTCTATACCTCCCCGGAAGAGATGGTCGCGTATTCATACGACGCCACGCAGCGGGAAGTCCTGCCGTGGGCCGTGGCGCGACCGTCGACCGTTCGTGAGGTTTCGGAGATACTCGTTCTTGCGAACAGGGAACGGTTCCCCGTGGTCCCCCGCGGCGCGGGGACCGGGATGTCGGGCGGGTCCGTTCCCGCATGCGGCGGCCTGGTCCTTTCTCTCGAGCGCATGAACAGGATACTCGAGATCGATGAGGAGAACCTCATCGCCGTTGTGGAGCCCGGGGTCATTACCGGGGACCTTCAGCGCGAGGTGGAAAAGCGGGGGCTGTTCTATCCGCCGGACCCGGCAAGCCACGATTTCTGCACCATCGGCGGGAACGTGGCAGAATGCGCCGGCGGCCTGCGCGCCGTGAAGTACGGCGTGACCAAGGACTACGTTCTCGGACTCGAGGTCGTGCTGCCCACGGGCGAGATCATCAGGACGGGCGGCCGGACGCTCAAGAGCGTGGCGGGCTACGATCTTACGAAGCTCATCGTCGGTTCCGAAGGAACGCTCGGGATCGCGACCACGATCATTTTAAAGCTTCTGCCGCTGCCGGAGAGCGTGCGCACCATCGCAGTATCGTTTGAATCCATCGAAGCCGCCGCTGCCGCGGTATCGAGCATTATTGCGGACCGCATCCTCCCGCGGGCGCTCGAGCTCATGGACAGTGCCGCGCTTCGCGCAGTTGAGAAGCATCTCGGCGAGGACATATCCGACGGCGCGGCAGCCATGCTGATCATCGAGGTGGACGGGCCGCCTGCATCAACGGAGCGAGAAATAGAACGGGTAACCGAGATCGCGGGCAGGGCAGGCGCGACCCGGGTGAACAGGGCAGGGAGCGAGGCTGAACGAGAACGCCTCTGGAAGGCGCGACGCTCCCTTTCTCCCGCACTGTATGCCATAAAACCGAAAAAGATCAACGAAGACATCGTCGTTCCGCGCAGCAGGATACCGGATATTCTCCGGGAGATAGGGGAGATCGCGAAACAACACGGTCTTCTGATCGTGAACTTCGGCCATGCCGGCGACGGGAACATCCATACGAACATCATGATCGACGAAGGGGACGCGCCGCGGGCCGAGATCGCGGTCAAAGAGATATTTGCAGCGGTCCTCAGGATGAAGGGCAGTATCTCCGGAGAGCACGGCATCGGACTGTCCAAGGCGGCCTACCTTCCGATGGAGCTGGGACCGGACGCGCTCAAGACGATGAAGCGCATCAAAGACGCGCTTGACCCGAACAACATCCTGAATCCGGGGAAGATGTTTTTGGAGCAGTCGTAAAGGGACGCGAATAGTCATTGCGGAGCATTAAAGAGTTGCTTTCCCCCCTTTAACAAAGGGGGGTGTAATAATAGAATCCAATCTGTTTTGCGCGCTTCTCAGTTGTGAATATGGAAACAATAAAGAAGATATTGACACGAGGCAGTCTTGTAGCGTTGCTGTTCATGCTGTTACCCTGTCTAACGGGGCGGGCGGAAGATGTTCCTCCCTCGGTAGATGACCTTCGTTCGACCGTCGCTGCCCTGGAGCAGGAAGCGGCTGAATTGGAAGAACAGAACCGCGGTCTGCAGCTCATGCTGGATGAATACGACGACCATCAGATATATATTGTTGTTGACACGGAGAACAATCGGCTGACCCTGCGAAGGGACGACAATGTCCTGCGCACGGTCGTTGTGGGGACCGGCAGCAGACAGCTTGTGGAGGAGGAGACCGGAAGAAACTGGTATTTCGAGACCCCTATCGGCTCGTTCACGGTCCTCGGCAAGGAACGCAATCCTGTCTGGATCAGGCCTGACTGGTCCTTTGTGGAAGAGAACATGCCGGTCCCGCCGCCGAACGATCCGGAGCGGGTCGTGCGCGGGGTGCTCGGCAAATACGCCCTGCTTCTCGGGAACGGGTATAAGATCCACGGCACGACCTTCAAGGACCTCCTGGGCACGCACTTCACGCATGGATGCATCAGCATGGATGACGGCGACCTTGAGGCCGTGTATAAGGCCGCGAAGACGGGGACCAAGGTGTATATATATTAACTGACAGCTTACCACTGACAACGAAGACAATACAAAGGAAACCACAATTCAATTTTGAAGGCGATTGCAAAATTTATATGGCTGCTACCCTTCCTTTTTCTGCTCTCCTCCGGCATGGACGGAAACGCTC
>DATDRO010000136.1:0-2321 GCA_035291685.1 Nitrospirota bacterium
GTCCTGATATCATGCGCCACGAGCGCCGAGATCGCGTCAACAACAAAGAGCGCGTCGGTCTTTTTGACCACCGCGGCGATCGACTTGACGTCGTGGTACACCCCGGTGGATGTCTCGTTCGCCTGGACGAACACGGCCTTGATCTTCGGGTTCTTTTTGAGAGCGGCCTCGACCAGGTCCGCCCTGGCGGCATACCCCCATTCAACGATAAGTTCCTCCACCTTCATGCCGTACGCCTGACAGATCTTGGTCCAGCGTTCACCGAACTTGCCGCCGTTGATCACCAGCACCTCATCGCCGGGGCTCAGAAAGTTGGTGACCGAGCCCACCATCCCGCCGGTGCCGGTGGAGCACAGGATCAGCACGTCGTTCTTTGTCTGGTACAGCCACTGCAGGCCCTTCTTGGCCGAATCGAGCACCGGCACAAAGTCCGGCGCCCGGTGATGAATGATCGGCATGGCCATGGCCAGGAGCGCCTCCGGGGGCACGGGCGTGGGGCCTGGAGCAAGGAGATATTTTTTCTGCATACGTATCCTCCGTAAAAAATAATGGTCGCTGACGTTTGTTTGATTTATTTATTTAAGAGAAGCACGCGGCTGAAACGCAACGATACTTAGTCAACATGAAGGAGCAGTCCCGCCGGAACGGGACCTATGCCCGGGGTTGGCATGTCGCTGGGATATTGCGGATGTCTATGCTGTTTCACCGTCTTGCTGCCTCGCTCGGAATATTTCAGACTAACAATCAGTATGACAGTAACACAAACTGCGGAAAATTGTCAAGAAAATAGTCCCGTCCGGCTTCTGCCCGGAGAGACCATGCCCCCCGCTCCTCACGGCCCCTTCGGCACGATCTCAAGAGTTATGGAAAGGGGGCGCGAAGGCGTTACCCGGTCGTTGGAATAGATGGTCGCGTACTTGACAAGATGACCGGACCTGCCGGCGGTATCCACCGTAAATCGCACCTGTCCGGTCGCCCCTGGTTCCAGCCGGTTAGAACTAACCAGCGCTGCCGAGCAGCCTCAGGAGGTCTGGACCTTTTGGATCTCCAGGACCCCGTCCCCCGCGTTCCGGATATCAAACACATGGACGACCTGTTCGCCCTGGACGACCTTCCCCGCATTGTAACGCTCTTCTTTGACCTCTATCCGCGGGCCTTTCGGTTCCTGGGCCGGGACCGCGCGACCGCCTGCCCCGCACGCCGCTGTTATCAATATCACGAACAGTATGACTTTCCTCATGCCCCGTTTAACTCCCTTTCTGTTTTCTGCAGATTATCATGCATCCTGAATCTTTTTACAACCCCATCTTCTTTTGTTCAATTATCTTGCCGAGCTCGTCACGCGAGATCAGGCCCTTTTCGATCAAGAGGCTGATGAGCGCGTCAAGCCGGAGCCTGTCGGTCAAGGGCGCCGGTTCCGGCTGTGCAGGCGCTTTCCACTCAACCCCTTCCTTCATATCGCCGCTTTCACGGACGATCTCCATGCCCTTTTCTTTGAAAGACGACTTGATCTTGTCCAGAAGTTCCGAGTTGTCTCGGTGGGTCACCGGTTCATGGTCATAGTATTTTCTGATGGCGTCCTTGATCTCAGACTCCATGGCCAGCGCAGGTTTTATCGTGAGCCCGGTGACGAACCGGATCTCATCGATCGACTTGATGTCCAAGGGGTCCGCCATGGCGACCATGAGCGTCCCGCCGTCTTTCTTGGCCGGCATGATATTGTACTTCTTTGCTATGTCGGGCTTGATGAGTTTAACGATGCTCTCGGGGATCTCCGGCTGGAACAGGCTTACATAGGGGATGTGCAGCGTTTCCGATATCGCCTTGGCAACATCTATCTCCTTGATAAATCCCATCTCGACAAGGATGGCCCCTATCTTGCCGCCCCAGTTGCGCTTATGGACAAGGGCAGCCTGGAGCTGGGACTCGTCTATGAGACCCGCCTCTTTCAGGACATCTCCAAGCCTTTTCTTTTCGGTCATCAGTACCTCCTCGGTAGGAAGACTTGAACCTGACCAGCATTCATACCGGTGATTATATGCCAGGGAAGCACGGGATGTCAAACCATTTCAGGAACGTCATTCTTGATTTTCACAAGAAGGTGCCGTTGTTCAACATCCGCAAGCGCCGCAAGCAGGCTTGCCTTGATCCCCGGCTGCTCACGCTCAAGCTCCGCAAGGAGCTTCTTGATCTTCACCCTCTTCCTGTCCGGGTCGCCGCACGAAGGGCAGGCACAGCAGGTGACCGGAAAACCCGCCAGAGACGCATAGCGGACGATATCGTCCTCCGGCACATACACGAGCGGCCGGATCACGATATTT